>NZ_LOYP01000002.1:0-1247 GCF_001526365.1 Burkholderia sp. MSMB1835 | reverse complement strand
TTGGCGGTGGACAGACCCGTCGAAGTCGAGGTCGACAACGACGTGATCGAGCTGTTGGCCGTGGACAGACCCGTCGAGGTCGAAGTCGAAAGCGACGTGATCGAGCTGTTGGCCGTCGACAGGCCCGTCGACGTGGAGGTCGAGAGCGACGTGATCGAGCTGTTGGCCGTGGACAGACCCGTCGAAGTCGACGTGGACAGCGACGTGATCGAGCTATTGGCCGTGGACAGGCCAGTCGAAGTCGAAGTCGACAGCGAGGTGATCGAGCTATTCGCCGACGAGAGACCGGTCGAGGTCGACGTGGACAACGAGGTAACCGAGCTGTTGGTCGAGCTGAGGCCCGTCGACAGCGACGTGATACCGGTCGACAGCGACGCAATGGCGCTGCCCGACGTCGATACCGTAGTCGAGAGGGAGTTCACGACCGAATTGGTTGCGAAGAGCTGCGAGCCGTTGATCGCATCGGTGCTGGTCGCAGTAATCTGACCGGCCGCGACATTGGTCACCTGACGCTCGGCGCCAGGCGCACCCACGCTGACCACGCTGGTCGGATTGCCGCCTTGGAACGTCGCCGTCACGCCACCGACGGTGCCGGTCGGCGTCGGGTTCGGCGCCGACGTCGTGGAGCCGCTGCCGAGTGCAACGTCGCCGGCGTTGTTGGCCGTCGCGTTCTGGCCGATTGCGACCGCACCGTTTGCCTTCGCGTTCGCGGTGTCGCCGACCGCGACGCTGCTTGTACCGGCAGCGCTGGCGGCCACACCGGCGGCCAGCGAGTTGACGCCGGTCGCGCCGTTGTTGTTGTAGTTGGCCTTTTGCGTACCACCGTCGTTGACGCTGTAGTAATGCGTCTTGGCGGCTTCGATCGCGGTCGAGGTCGACGTCGACAGCGAGGTGATCGAGCTGGTGGACGAGCTGAGACCCGTGGACAGCGAGTTGATGCCGGTCGAGGTCGAGGTGGACAGCGAGGTGATCGAGCTGTTGGCCGACGACAGACCCGTCGACGTGGACGACGAAAGGGATGTGACCGAGCTGTTAGCCGAGCTGATGCCGGTGGACAGCGAGTTGATGCCCGTCGAGGTCGAGGTGGACAGCGAGGTGATCGAGCTGTTGGCCGACGACAGACCCGTCGACGTGGACGACGAAAGGGATGTGACCGAGCTGTTAGCCGAGCTGATGCCGGTGGACAGCGAGTTGATGCCGGTCGAAGTCGAGGTCGACAGAGACGTGATGGAGCTGTTGGCCGACGA
>NZ_LOYP01000001.1:0-277733 GCF_001526365.1 Burkholderia sp. MSMB1835 | reverse complement strand
CGGCAGCGCTGCGTTTTCAGCAGCAGAGAAGCGAGATTATGAATCGTGTTTCGCAGCTCGTCAACAACTTTCTGCACGACATCGTTGCGACTGCGGGGCCATCTTCCTGTGCCGTCGGGCTCGTTACTTCCGAACCTCAACAGCACCACTTCCCTTCCTCCCGCGCCGTGTTTCCGTTGGCGCGAAAGAGGCGTGATTCTATGCATCCGCCCCCGTCCACGCAAGCCTTTTGTGAAGAAAGTTTGAAAAAGCCTCCGTGCGCTACCGCGCACGGAGGCTAGGGTGCGACGCACGATGTCGCGCTATCGGCTCGCAGGCCGTCGGCAATCTTTCTCTCTATATATAGAAGCCAGAAGCGCGTCACTTGCCGCCCGCCGCAGCCCGCAGTTGTTCGATCGGCACCGCGTCGGCCATCGCCGCGTAGCCCGCATCGCTCGGATGGATACCGTCGCCGCTATCGTATCGGCGCGGCAGCACGCTCGGGCGCGCCGGATCGCGCAGCACCGCGTCGAAATCCACCACGCCGTCGAACCCGCCGCCGCTGCGGATCCACCGGTTCACCTCGAGCCGAATCGCTTCGCGTCCGGCCGGCAACGCCGCCGGCGTGAGCGTCGCGCCGAAGACCTTCACGCCCTGTCGGTGCGCCGCCTCGATCAGCCGGCGATAGCCGTCGATCAACGACGCGGCCGTCACCTGCGTATGCGGGTGATCGCAGTCGAGCCCCGCGCGCGGCGGCATCGCCGCGAAGTTGATGTCGTTGATCCCGATCAGCACGATCGCCGCCTTCACGCCCGAGCGTGACAGCGCGTCACGCTCGAACCGCGACGCCAGCGATGTGCCGTAGCACGCGGAATCGCTGAGCAACCGGTTCCCGCTGATGCCGAGATTCACGACGCCGATCGAATCGGCGCCCGACGCCATCAGCCGGCGCGCGAGCGCGTCGGGCCAGCGACGGTTCCGGTTCACGCTGGAGCGCAGCCCATCGGTGATGGAGTCGCCGATCGCGGCGACGCTGGCATGCGCGGAACCGACTTCGACGGCCAGCTCGGTCACCCACGCATATTGAGTAAAACGGGTGCGAAACGCGGCGGCGGCCGGATCGCTCACATGATCGCCGGGCCCAGACACATAGTTGAACTGGTTCGACACGCGATGCCAGACCGTCATCCTCTGGTTGGGCCCCATCCGGAGATCGATCGCATACGGCTGCGCGGCCGTCACGTCGATCGTCACCGGATCGCTTTCGAGCTCCTGACCCGGCGCGAGCGTCACCGACGCCTTGCCGCCGAACCGCACCGGCGCCGCCGCGCCGCCGGCCAGTGCCGCCCCTTCGCCGGCGCGCGCAAGGCTCGCGGCCTCGACGACCAGCGGCGCACGACCGTATGCGTTGCTCACGCGAATCCGCGCGGCCCGCCCCGACACGGTCGGGTAGACGATCTGGCGCACGGTCCGCCCGGCCACGTCCGGGGCGCGGTAGAGCGGCGGCGGGGAGGCGAGATCGGGAATCGGCTGCAGCGCGGTTGCCCACGCGGCGACCCAACCGGCCGGCGCGGCCGACGCCGCAAGCGGCGACACGAAAACGGCCGCGCCCAGCGCTACCGCGGCGAAACTGCTTCGAAATGACATCGGCAAAATCCTCATCGGAAAGCGGGCATTGTGCCGCAGAAGACCCGAGGCTCACTTGCGAGGCCGCACTCGCGGCGCCTGATCTCAACCCAATTCCCCTCGTTTACCCGAGTCTCGCTGCAAATCCTCAAGAAATTTATTAACCGACCGGTCGGTTGGTTTATACTTCGCAACACATTCAACCGGACGAGAGCTTTCGCCATGTACACGCAATCCCTCGACATCCCCGGCAACGTCGCGCCGCTCGACGCCGCAGCCGAGTCGCCCGAGCAGGCGCGGTTCGATGCGGTGATGGCCGCGGACGGCAAGATCGAACCGCAGGACTGGATGCCCGACGCGTATCGCAAGACGCTGGTACGCCAGATCTCGCAGCACGCGCATTCGGAAGTCGTCGGCATGCTGCCGGAAGGCAACTGGATCTCGCGCGCGCCGAGCCTGAAGCGCAAGGCGATCCTGCTCGCGAAGGTGCAGGACGAAGCCGGCCACGGCCTCTATCTTTACAGCGCGGCCGAAACGCTCGGCGTATCGCGCGATGCGCTGATCGACGCACTGCACGCCGGCAAGGCGAAATACTCGAGCATCTTCAACTATCCGACGCCGACCTGGGCCGACGTCGGCGTGATCGGCTGGCTGGTCGACGGCGCCGCGATCATGAACCAGATCCCGCTGTGCCGCTGCACGTACGGCCCGTACGCGCGCGCGATGATCCGCGTGTGCAAGGAAGAGTCGTTTCACCAGCGCCAGGGTTTCGATGCGCTGCTGTCCATGATGAAGGGCAGCGACGCGCAGCGCGCGATGGTCCAGCAGGCCGTCGACCGCTGGTGGTGGCCGGTGCTGATGATGTTCGGCCCGAGCGACGCCGATTCGGTCCACAGCAGCCAGTCCGCGAAATGGGGCATCAAGCGGATCTCGAACGACGATCTGCGGCAGAAATTCGTCGACGCGACGGTCGACCAGGCGAAGGTGCTCGGCGTGACGCTGCCCGACCCCGACCTGAAATGGAACGAGGCGCGCGGCCACCACGACTACGGCACGATCGACTGGGACGAATTCTGGCGCGTGGTCAACGGCGACGGCCCGTGCAACAAGGAGCGCCTCGCGACTCGCGTGAAAGCACACGAGGACGGCGCCTGGGTGCGCGAAGCCGCGCTCGCGCACGAAGCGAAGCGCCGCGCCCGCGCCGAACAGCACGCCGCCTGAGCGGCACCCCTCGAATTCAGGAATCAGGAGAAAGCGATGAACAAGGAATGGCCGATCTGGGAAGTGTTCGTGCGCAGCAAGCAGGGCCTCGACCACAAGCATTGCGGCAGCCTGCACGCCGCCGACGCGACGATGGCGCTGCGCATGGCGCGCGACGTCTACACGCGTCGCCAGGAAGGCGTGAGCATCTGGGTGGTGCCGTCGTCGGCGATCACCGCGTCGGATCCGAACGAAAAGGCCGAACTGTTCGAGCCGGCGGGCGACAAGATCTACCGTCACCCGACGTTCTATACGCTGCCCGACGAAGTCAACCACATGTAACGCGCGCGCCATGACGATCACGCCCGAACACCTCTCCTACGTGCTGCGCCTCGCGGACAACGCGCTGATCCTCGGTCAGCGCAACGCCGAATGGTGCGGCCACGGCCCGATCCTCGAGGAAGACATCGCGCTCACCAACATGAGCCTCGACCTCATCGGCCAGGCGCGCATGCTGTATACGCACGCGGCCGAACTCGAGCGCCAGCTCACCGGCGCGACGAAGACCGAGGACGACTACGCGTACTTCCGCGCCGAGCGCGAGTTCGCGAATTTCACGCTCGCCGAGTTGCCGCACTACGGCCCGGTGTCCGGCACCGCGCACGCCGACAAGGACTACGCGGTGACGATCGCGCGCAACTTCCTGTACGCGGCGCTGATGCTGCACGTATGGAGCGCGCTGGAAACGTCGACCGACACGCAACTGGCCGCGATCGCCGCGAAATCGGTGAAGGAAACCCGCTATCACGTCCAGCATGCGCGCGAATGGCTCGTGCGCCTCGGCGACGGCACCGACGAATCGCACCGCCGCGCGCAGGCCGCGCTCGACTACCTGATGCCGTACACGCGCGAATGCTTCGCCGCCGATGCGATCGACGACGCGATCGCCGCCGCGGGCATCGGCCCGGCACCGGCCGCGATCGAGGCCGCGTGGCGCGCGGACGTGGACGACGCGCTCGCGGAGGCCACGCTGACGCTGCCGGCGCCGGTGAAGCATGTGACGACCGGCAAGCGGGGCGAGCACTCGGAACACATGGGCTATCTGCTCGCGGAAATGCAGAGCCTCGCGCGCCAGCACCCCGGCGCGAGCTGGTAACCGGCCCACGCCACGGAGCCCGACGATGTCCGCCCAGACCGCTGCCCCCGCCCCCGCCGCGCACAGCGACGATCCGCTGCTCGCCCGTGCGTGGGACGTGCTGGAAGCCGTGCCCGACCCGGAGATCCCGGTCGTGTCGATCCGCGAGCTCGGCATCCTGCGCGACGTCCGCCGCGCCGACGACGGCCGGCTCGAAGTCGTGATCACGCCGACCTACTCGGGCTGCCCGGCGATGTCGCAGATCGCCGAGGACATCGCCGCCGCGCTGCAGGCCGCCGATCTGCCGCCGCACCGGATCGAGACGGTGCTCGCGCCCGCATGGACGACCGACTGGATCACGCAGGAAGCGCGCGACAAGCTGCGCGCGTACGGCATCGCGCCGCCGGTCGGCCAGTGCGGCAGCGCCGCGCCGCGGGAGAACGTCGTGCGCTTCGTGCCGCGGCCGGTCGCGGCGCCCGCCTGTCCGCGCTGCGGCTCCGTGCGCACCGAGCGTCTCGCGCAATTCGCGTCCACGGCCTGCAAGGCGCTGTATCGCTGCGTGGACTGCCGCGAACCCTTCGACTACTTCAAACCCTACTGAATATGGCGACCCCGCAATTTCATCCGCTGCGTATCCGCGACGTGCGGCCCGAGACCGCCGACGCCGTGACCGTCTCGTTCGACGTGCCGCCCGAGCTGCGCGACGCGTACCGCTTCACGCAGGGCCAGTTCGTCACGCTGAAGACCCACATCGACGGCGAAGAGACGCGCCGCTCGTATTCGATCTGCGTCGGCACGACGGACTACGACCGTGACGGCGAACTGCGCATCGGCATCAAGCGCGTGCGCGGCGGCCGCTTCTCGAACTTCGCGTTCGACACGCTGAAGCCCGGCCACACGATCGACGTGATGACGCCGGACGGCCGCTTCTTCACGCACCTGAACGCCGACCACGGCAAGCAGTACGTCGCGTTTTCCGGCGGCTCGGGGATCACGCCGGTGCTCGCGATCGTGAAAACGACGCTCGAACTCGAGCCGCGCAGCACGTTCACGCTGATCTACGGCAACCGCAGCGTCGACGCGATCATGTTCGCGGAGGAGCTCGAGGACCTGAAGAACCGCTACATGAACCGCTTCGTCCTCTATCACGTGCTGTCCGACGACCTGCAGGACGTCGAGCTGTTCAACGGCGTGCTCGATCAGGCGAAGTGCGCGGAGTTCCTCGCGACGCTGACGCCGGCCGACGCGATCGACGAGGCGTTCATCTGCGGCCCGGCGCCGATGATGGACGCCGCCGAAGCCGCGCTGAAGGCGGCCGGCGTGCCGCAGGCGAAGGTGCACGTCGAGCGCTTCGGCACACCGCTGCCGCAGGCCGGCGCACCGGTCGTCGAGATCACCGACCAGACGCCGGCCGCCGACCTCGAAATCGTGCTCGACGGCAAGAAACGCAAGCTGCGTTTGCCGTACGAAGGCGTGAGCCTGCTCGACGTGGGCCTGCGCGCCGGCCTCGCGCTGCCGTACGCGTGCAAGGGCGGCGTGTGCTGCACGTGCCGCGCGAAGGTGGTCGAAGGCGAAGTGCGGATGGAGAAGAACTACACGCTCGAGGACCACGAAGTGAAGGACGGCTTCGTGCTCACGTGCCAGTGCCACCCGATCAGCGACAAGGTCGTCGTGAGCTTCGACGAACGTTGAGCGGCATCGCGTCGCGGCGCCCGACGGTTTCTCGCCGTCACACATCTCGCTTACACTAGGGGCCGCCAGCCGGGCGGACGTTGCGACGTCCGCCCGGCTGGCGGTTTTCTTTTGTTGACGACAGGCCGATGAGTACCATTCATGTGATTCAGGGCGGCACCGCCGCCGCGTCGCTGCGCGAGGCCCTCGCGCAAGCCGGACGCGACGAGCGCGTCGTCGGTTTGCTCGACGATCTCGGCGTCGGGCCGCTGAAGGGCGCCGACGAGACGCCCGACACGCGCGCCGCCTTCTGGCAACACGTGCTCGGCGACCAGATTCCCGACTGGAACGCGGAAATCGAAGGCGAATTCGCACGCCTCGGCCAGCTCGCGACGGAGACCGGCCAGGTCGTCGTGTGGCACGCGCCGAGCGTCGGCGACAAGCTGCTGCTGCGCCGCGTCGCCTATCACCTGCGCAACGTGCCGCAGCGCCTGAACGAGGTGCGGCTGTCGGCCGCCGATCTCGACGCCGCGCAGCGCGCGTCGCTGTCGCGCACCGACCAGGCATGCGCGACCGGGATGTTCTCGCCCGCGGAACTGGCGCGCAAGCGGCCGGCGGCCGCGCCGGTCTCGGTCCTGCGCATCGGCCGCCTCGCGCTGGAATGGCAGGAAGCGAAGCACCTGAACGCCGAACTGCGCTATTGGGTCAGCAACACGATCAAGAGCGGCCACTACGCCGATCTCGACGCACTGATCGTCGCGCGCGCGGAAACCGACTGGCAGCCCGCGCGGCGCCTCGTCGGCAGCATCATGGCCGCCGCCGACCGCGGCGGGCTGTTCGTCAGCGACTCGATCGCCTGGTGGCGTTGCCGCGAGCTGGCGGTCGCCGGACGGCTCGAACTGCAGGACGACGCGCCCGACGCCCTCTCTTCCACGCAGGTGCGCGCAGTCCGCGCCGCGTCGCACCGCTAATCTTCCGTATTCGACCATGGCCCGAACCCGAGCGCCCGACCACGAATCCCAGCGCGAGCAGATCCTCGACCTGGCCGCCGAGAAATTCGCGCAGACAAGCTACCCGAGCACGTCGATGTCCGATCTCGCGACCGCGAGCGGCACGTCGAAGGCGCGGCTCTATCACTATTACGAGAGCAAGGAAGCGATCCTGTTCGATCTGCTCGACCGCTACACGAAACGGCTGATGCTGATCATCGCCGAGGTCGAGGGCGCGAGCCAGCGGCGCGGCCTCAGCGAGCGCGACGCGTTCGCCGAACTCGTACGCGCGTTCCTCGCCGAATACGAGACGTCGCACAGCCGCCACGTCGCGCTGCTCAACGACGTGAAGTATCTCGAGGACGCGCAGCGCGAAATCGTGCTCGACCGCCAGCGCGACATCGTCGCGGCATTCACGCGGCAGCTCGCGCGCGCGTACCCGGACCGCATCTCGAAGGAAAACCAGACCTCGGTGACGATGATGGTGTTCGGGATGATCAACTGGACCTTCACGTGGCTGAAGCCGGGCGGGCGCCTCGGCTATCGCGACTTCGCCGAACAGGTGATCGACCTGATCGAGCGCGGGCTGTCGACAGCCGCCTGATTGCCGCGTAGCAGCATGCGTTGCGTGGCGGGCACAGTGCGGCCGCCCGTCGCGCATTTCATATGATGAATTTTATATCCGTTAAAAATCAAACAGATAGAGAATGAACTAAGCGGATTTAGAATTCCCCCTCGGCATAAACACTGTCAAATACGGGTTTTCCCCAACCCCGCTCGGGTAAAATGCTGTTGCATTGCACAACCCGTTTGTGCGCCCACACTGAGGAACCCACGATGAACACGCAATTCAACGGCCGTGCCGATGCTGTCGGCAAGGTCGGTACTGCGCCGGTTCTCGTCAGGGAACTGGCTTCCAAAGACCGTGAGCACATGCTCACCCACTTTCTCTCGCTCGACGAAGAGGACCGCCTGCTGCGCTTCGGCCAGATGGTGCCCGACCACGTGATCGAGAACTATGTCCGCACGATCGACTTCGGTCGCGATACCGTGTTCGGCGTGTTCGACCACGACCTCGAACTGATCGGCGTCGGCCATCTGGCCTATCTGCCGGCCGAGGGCGACACGCGCACGGCGGAATTCGGCGTGTCGGTGCTCGAAAGCGCGCGCGGCCGCGGCGTCGGCTCGAAGCTGTTCGAGCGCGCGGCGATCCGCAGCCGCAACACGCACGTGACGATGCTGTACATGCACTGCCTGTCGCGTAACGCGACGATGATGCACATCGCGAAGAAGTCCGGGATGCGGATCGAGTACGCGTACGGCGAAGCCGATGCGTACCTGTCGCTGCCGCCGGCCGACCACTCGACGATCATCGCCGAGATGCTGCAGGAGCAGGCCGCGGTGTTCGACTACGCGATGAAGCGCCAGGCGCGCCGCACGACGAAGTTCATCGAATCGCTGATGCCCGCCGCACTCACGGCCTGACGTCGACCAGCCGGGCCGCGCCTGCGGCGCGCCCGGCGCTCTCCCTTCCCCGCCGCGCTAGCGCACCGAACGAATCGGCAACGCCGTCGTTTCCTTGAAGCAATCGAGCGAAAAGCTCGTTTTCACGTCGATCACCGACGGATGATGCAGCAGATGCTCCTGCACGAAGCGGGAGAAATGCGCCATGTCCTCGACCTGCACGCGCAGCAGGTAATCCATGTCGCCCGTCATCGCATGGCACGCGACCACTTCCGGCCAGGCCTGCACGGCCGCGCGAAACAGTTCCGCGTGGGTCGCGCCCGCGCGCGCCGACGTCTCGTCGGCCCGCATCGGCGCGAGGCCGCCGCGCTTTTCGAGCCGCACGCTCACGTAGGCCAGCAGGTCGAGCCCGAGCTTCTGCGGATTCAACAGCGCGACGTAGCCCGTGATCACGCCGATTTCCTCGAGCCGCCGGATTCGCCGCAGGCACGGGCTCGGCGACAGGTTCACGCGTTCGGCGATCTCCTGGTTCGACAGGCGCCCGTTCTCCTGAAGAATCGCGAGAATTCGCCGATCGATGGCATCCAATTCGGCCTGCGCCATCTTCTGCCCTCCGATGAGTATTTTGAGACTGGAAATTGCGCCATCGTAGGCCCGGGCGATTAAGTTCGCAAGTTTCCGCTCGCAGCCGCCCGCTACACTCTGTCGCATGCTTCGACTCGCCGCGCACGCGCGCTGCCGGCGCGGCCGTCGACATCGAACCACGCCGGGCACGCGCACGCCGCCCCGGCCGATCGCCCCGCACAGGAGACACGACATGCAGATCCCCACCTGGGACAACCCCGTCGGCACCGACGGCTTCGAATTCATCGAATACACGGCACCGGACCCGAAAGCACTCGGACAACTGTTCGAACGGATGGGTTTCACCGCGATCGCGCGCCATCGCCACAAGGACGTGACGGTGTACCGCCAGGGCGATATCAATTTCATCATCAACGCCGAACCCGATTCGTTCGCGCAACGCTTCGCGCGGCTGCACGGCCCGTCGATCTGCGCGATCGCGTTCCGCGTGCAGGACGCCGCCAAGGCGTACCAGCGCGCGCTGGAGCTCGGCGCATGGGGCTTCGACAACAAGACGGGCCCGATGGAGCTGAACATCCCCGCGATCAAGGGCATCGGCGACTCGTTGATCTACTTCGTCGATCGCTGGCGCGGCAAGAACGGCGCACAACCGGGCGCGATCGGCGACATCAGCATCTACGACGTCGACTTCGAACCGATTCCCGGCGCGAACCCGAACCCGGTCGGCCACGGCCTCACCTACATCGACCATCTGACGCACAACGTGCATCGCGGCCGCATGCAGGAATGGGCGGAGTTCTACGAACGCCTGTTCAACTTCCGCGAAGTGCGCTATTTCGACATCGAAGGCAAGGTGACGGGCGTGAAGTCGAAGGCGATGACGTCGCCGTGCGGCAAGATCCGCATCCCGATCAACGAGGAAGGCTCGGATACGGCCGGCCAGATCCAGGAATATCTCGACGCGTATCACGGCGAAGGCATCCAGCACATCGCGCTCGGCGCGAGCGACATCTACCGGGCGGTCGACGGGCTGCGCAGCAAGGAAGTGAAGCTGCTCGACACGATCGACACGTATTACGAGCTGGTCGACCGCCGCGTGCCGAACCACGGCGAATCGCTGGACGAGCTGAAGAAGCGCAAGATCCTGATCGACGGTGCGCGCGACGACCTGCTGCTGCAGATCTTCACCGAAAACCAGATCGGGCCGATCTTCTTCGAAATCATCCAGCGCAAGGGCAACCAGGGCTTCGGCGAAGGCAACTTCAAGGCGCTGTTCGAATCGATCGAACTCGACCAGATCCGCCGCGGCGTCGTGCAGGACAAGGCCTGACGCTGCCGCCGCGCGGCGGCAGCCCCAGGCAACGGGTGGCCGCGCGATCCGGCGGCACAAAGAAAAAGGGCGGGAACCCTGGGATTCCCGCCCTTTTTGCATTCCGGCGCAGCCCGCGGGCCGCGCGATCGCATCAACGCACGTTCGCCTTCGACTCGGCGGCACGTTCGGCCGACGGCTGGGCTGCGGTGTCCTGGGCCGGCACGATCTGACGCATCTGCGCGCCGGCTGCCGCCAATGCGCTCGCGCCGCGCGCGTGCACCGGGCCGGTCATCGCGAAAAACGCGGCGGACACGATCAGGAAACTCTGGATATGACGTGTGTTCATTGCACCTCCTGTAAAACTGCCGGCGCCTCCCCGACTGAGTCGGAACGAACCGACGCGGCCGGGCACCTCCGGCAGGCCGACAAGATTAACGGCATTTGCCGGCAGATCAACGCGGCTTTACATGCTTTTACATGATGTAACGCATCATCCCGCCCTGTTTTGCGGTGCGCCGCCCTCATTTCCCCGCGTTGCGACCGATGGGCGGCGGGTTTGCCCCAGTGCTACCATCCGTTGAAACCGGCGAACATGCCGGCCACTGCTGACGCGTCCAAAAGATGCCGACGCAACCGAAGTTTTGGTGATCCCAGACCGGGTGGAGGAGACAGTTAATGAATGCCCCGCTAGACGCAGACCAACGCGCGTCGCTAGAAGCCGCGCTGAAGTCCGTCACGCTTGACGACAAATACACGCTGGAACGCGGCCGCGCGTACATGAGCGGCATCCAGGCCCTCGTGCGCCTGCCGATGCTCCAGCAGGAACGCGACCGCGCCGCCGGCCTCAATACGGCCGGCTTCATCTCCGGCTACCGCGGCTCGCCGCTCGGCGGCCTCGATCTGTCGCTCTGGAAAGCCAAGCAGCATCTGGCCGCCCACCAGATCGTCTTCCAGCCCGGGCTCAACGAAGATCTCGCCGCCACCGCCGTGTGGGGCTCGCAGCAGGTGAACCTGTACCCCGGCGCGAAATACGACGGCGTGTTCGGCATGTGGTACGGCAAGGGCCCGGGCGTCGACCGCACCGGCGACGTGTTCAAGCACGCGAATTCGGCCGGCTCGTCGCAGCACGGCGGCGTGCTGGTGCTCGCCGGCGACGATCACGCGGCGAAATCGTCGACGCTCGCGCATCAATCCGAACACATCTTCAAGGCCTGCGGGCTGCCGGTGCTGTTTCCGTCCAACGTGCAGGAATATCTCGATTTCGGCCTGCACGGCTGGGCGATGAGCCGTTATTCGGGCCTGTGGGTCGCGCTCAAGTGCGTGACGGACGTGGTCGAATCGTCGGCGTCGGTCGACATCGACCCGCATCGCACCGAGATCGTGCTGCCGACCGATTTCATCCTGCCGGAAGGCGGACTGAACATCCGCTGGCCCGATCCGCCGCTCGTGCAGGAAGCGCGGCTGCTCGACTACAAGTGGTACGCGGCGCTCGCGTACGTGCGCGCGAACAAGCTCGACCGGATCGAGATCGACTCGCCGCATGCGCGCTTCGGGATCATGACCGGCGGCAAGGCGTACCTCGACGTGCGCCAGGCGCTGATCGACCTCGGCCTCGACGACGAAACCTGCGCGCGGATCGGCATCCGGCTCTACAAGGTCGGCTGCGTGTGGCCGCTCGAAGCGCAGGGCGCGCAGGCGTTCGCGCGCGGGCTCGACGAAATCCTGGTCGTCGAGGAAAAGCGCCAGATCCTCGAATACGCGATCAAGGAAGAGCTGTACAACTGGCCCGACGCGCAACGCCCGCGCGTGTTCGGCAAGTTCGACGAGAAGGACGGCGCCGGCGGCGAATGGTCGGTGCCGATGGGCAACTGGCTGCTGCCCGCGCACTACGAGCTGTCGCCGGCGATCATCGCGAAGGCGATCGCGACGCGGCTCGAGAAGTTCGAATTGCCGTCCGACGTGCGCGCGCGCATCGCCGCGCGGCTCGCGGTGATCAACGCGAAGGAAATGGCGCTCGCGAAGCCGCACGTGCAGACCGAGCGCAAGCCGTGGTTCTGCTCGGGCTGCCCGCACAACACGTCGACCAACGTGCCGGAAGGCTCGCGCGCGATCGCCGGGATCGGCTGCCACTACATGACCGTGTGGATGGACCGCAGCACGAGCACCTTCAGCCAGATGGGCGGCGAAGGCGTGCCGTGGATCGGCCAGGCGCCGTTCACGGACGAAAAGCACGTGTTCGCGAACCTCGGCGACGGCACCTATTTCCATTCAGGCCTGCTCGCGGTGCGCGCGGCGATCTCGTCGAAGGCGAACATCACCTACAAGATCCTCTACAACGACGCGGTCGCGATGACGGGCGGCCAGCCGGTCGACGGCGTGCTGACGGTGCCGCAGATCACGCATCAGCTCGCGTCCGAAGGCGCGAAGAAGATCGTGATCGTCACCGACGAACCGGAGAAGTACGACAGCCAGAAGGCGCTGCTCGCGCCGGGCGTGACGATCCATCACCGCGACCGGCTCGACGACGTGCAGCGCGAGCTGCGCGAGATCGAAGGCACGACGATCCTGATCTACGACCAGACCTGCGCGACCGAGAAGCGCCGCCGTCGCAAACGCGGCACGTATCCGGACCCGGCCAAGCGCGTCGTGATCAACGAAGCGGTGTGCGAAGGCTGCGGCGACTGCTCGGTGCAGTCGAACTGCCTGTCGGTCGAACCGCTGGAAACCGAATTCGGCACGAAGCGCCAGATCAATCAGTCGAGCTGCAACAAGGACTTTTCGTGCGTGAAGGGCTTCTGCCCGAGCTTCGTCACGGTCGAGGGCGGCCAGTTGAAGAAGCCGAAGGCCGTGTCGGTCGACGGCAGCGCATTGCCGCCGATCCCCGAGCCGACGCTGCCGGACATCGAGCGCGCGTACGGCGTGCTGGTCACGGGCGTGGGCGGCACGGGCGTCGTCACGATCGGCGCGCTGCTCGGCATGGCCGCGCACCTGGAAAACAAGGGCGTGACCGTGCTCGACGTCACCGGCCTCGCGCAGAAAGGCGGCGCCGTGATGAGCCACGTGCAGATCTCGCACGCGCCGACCGACATCCACGCCACGCGGATCGCGATGGGCGAAGCCGATCTCGTGATCGGCTGCGACGCGATCGTCACGGCCGGCGACGAGTGCACGTCGCGGATGCGGCACGACGCGACGCGGGTCGTCGTCAACAGTGCGCAGACGCCGACCGCCGAGTTCATCAAGAACCCGAACTGGGCATTCCCCGGCGTGTCCGCCGAGAACGACATTCGCGCGGCGGCGGGTGACGCGGTCGACTTCATCGACGCGAACCGCTTCGCGGTCGCGCTGCTCGGCGACGCGATCTACACGAACCCGTTCGTGCTCGGTTACGCCTGGCAGAAGGGCTGGCTGCCGCTGACGCTCGCGTCGCTCGAACGCGCGATCGAGCTGAACGCGGTATCGGTCGAGAAGAACCGCGCGGCGTTCGACTGGGGCCGCCGCGCCGCGTACGACCTGGCCAGCGTGAAGCAGGCCGCGGCCGGCGACGCCCGCCCCGCGCAAGGCGCCACGGTGATCTCGCTGCACACGAAAAAGGCGGTCGACGCGCTGATCGCGAAGCGCGTGGCATTCCTCACCGCGTACCAGAACGCCGCGTACGCGTCGCGTTATGCGGCATTCGTCGACAAGGTGCGTGCCACCGAGCGCGCGCTGGCGGACGGCGACACCGTGCAGGAACCGCTGACCGAAGCGGTCGCGCGCAACCTGTTCAAGCTGATGGCGTACAAGGACGAATACGAGGTCGCGCGGCTGCAGTCCGATCCAGCGTTCCTCGCGTGCCTGACCGCGCAGTTCGAAGGCGACTGGAAGCTGAAATTCCACCTCGCGCCGCCGCTGTTCGCGAAGACGGATGCGCACGGCCATCTCGTGAAGAAGGCGTACGGCCCGTGGATGATGACGGCGTTCCGGCTGCTCGCGAAGGCGAAGTTCCTGCGCGGCACGGGGCTCGATCCGTTCGGCCGCACCGCGGAGCGCCGCACCGAGCGCGCGCTGATCGGCGAGTACGAAGCGCTGATCGGCGAGGTGCTGGCCAAGCTGAACGCGGCCAACCGCCCGCTCGCGCTCGAGCTCGCGGTGCTGCCGGACGGCATTCGAGGCTACGGTCACGTGAAGGAGAACAACCTGCGCGCGGTGCGCCAGAAGTGGCACACGCTGCTCGCGAAGTGGCGTTCGCCGGCAGGGGGCGAGTCGCACCAGCAGGTCGCGTAACGGTACGCGGCGGGCGACGCGTTCGCGGCCAGAACGACCCGCCCGCGCCGCCCTTTACGGTTCACCCGAAAAAAAACGCCACGGAACGCAGGTTCCGTGGCGTTTTTCATTGCGCCGCGCCTGACGCGCGGCACACGTGGGCGTGGACTTACTTCGTGTTCGCGTTCGCGGCGGCAACGGCCGTCATGTTGATGATCCGGCGCACGGTCGCGGCCGGCGTCAGGATGTGGACCGGCTTCGCCGCGCCGAGCAGGAACGGGCCGACCGTCACGCCTTCGCCGCCGACCATCTTCAGCAGGTTGTACGCGATGTTCGCCGCTTCGACGTTCGGCATGATCAGCAGGTTCGCTTCGCCCGACAGCGTCGTGCCCGGGAACGCCTGCTTGCGGATCATTTCCGACAGCGCCGCGTCGCCGTGCATTTCGCCGTCGACTTCGAGGTTCGGCGCACGTTCGACGATCAGCTTGCGGGCCTCGGCCATCCGGCGCGACGACGCCGACGGCGCGCTGCCGAAGTTCGAGTTCGACAGCAGCGCGGCCTTCGGCGCGATGCCGAAGCGCTCGATCTCGGCCGCGGCCTGGATCGTCATGTCGGCGAGCTGCTCGGCGCTCGGCTGCTCGTTCACGTACGTGTCGCACACGAACAGGTTGCGGCCCGGCAGCATCAGCAGGTTCATCGCGGCGAAGTGCTCGGCGCCCTTCGCACGGCCCAGCACCTGCTCGATGAACTTCAGGTGGCTGTGGAACGTGTCGATCATCCCGCAGATCATCCCGTCCGCATCGCCCAGGTGCACCAGCATCGCGCCGATCAGCGTGTTGAACTTGCGCATCGCGGCCTTCGCGACTTCCGGCGTCACGCCGTCGCGCGCGCCGATCTCCTGATACGCCTGCCAATAGCGGTGGTAGCGCGCATCGTCTTCCGGATCGACGATTTCGAAATCGGTGCCGGCCTTCAGCTTCGAACCGATCTTCGCGAGACGCATGTCGACGACCGACGGACGGCCGATGATGATCGGCTTCGCGATCTTCTCCAGCAGCACGAACTGCGCGGCACGCAGCACGCGCTCGTCCTCGCCCTCGGCGAACACGATGCGGGCTTCCTTCTGCTTCGCGGTCGCGAACACCGGGCGCATCACCATGCCGGTGCGGTAGACGGTCGCGCCGAGCTGCTCGCGGTAGGCGTCCATGTCCTGGATCGGGCGCGTGGCGACACCCGAATCCATCGCGGCCTGCGCGACGGCCGGCGCGATCTTGATGATCAGGCGCGGATCGAACGGCTTCGGAATCAGGTATTCCGGGCCGAATTCGAGCGAATGGCCTTCATACGCCTTCGCGACTTCCTCGCTCTGGTCGGTTTCCTCGGCCAGCTCGGCGATCGCGCGCACGCACGCGAGCTTCATTTCTTCGGTGATCGTCGTCGCGCCGACGTCGAGCGCGCCGCGGAAGATGAACGGGAAGCACAGCACGTTGTTGACCTGGTTCGGGTAGTCCGAACGGCCGGTCGCGACGATCGCGTCCGGGCGCACGGCCTTCGCGTCTTCCGGGCGGATTTCCGGTTCCGGGTTCGCGAGCGCCAGGATCAGCGGGCGATCGCCCATCGTCTTGACCATGTCCTGCTTCAGCACGCCCGCGCTCGAGCAGCCGAGGAACACGTCCGCGCCGACGATCGCGTCGGCGAGCGTGCGCGCGTCGGTGTTCGCCGCATAGCGCTGCTTCGACGGATCGAGGTTGCCGCGCCCTTCGTAGATCACGCCCTTCGAATCGGCGACGAGGATGTTCGACTTCGTGAGGCCGAGGTTCACCAGCAGGTCCAGACACGCGATCGCCGCGGCGCCCGCGCCCGAGCACACGAGCTTCACTTCCGACAGCTTCTTGCCGACGACCTTCAGGCCGTTCAGGATCGCGGCCGACGCGATGATCGCGGTGCCGTGCTGGTCGTCGTGGAAGACGGGGATCTTCATGCGCTCGCGCAGCTTCTGCTCGATGTAGAAGCATTCCGGCGCCTTGATGTCCTCGAGGTTGATGCCGCCGAGCGTCGGCTCGAGCATCGCGATCGCCTCGACGAGCTTGTCGGGGTCGGACTCCGAGAGTTCGATGTCGAACACGTCGATGCCCGCGAATTTCTTGAAGAGGCAGCCCTTGCCTTCCATCACCGGCTTCGCGGCGAGCGGGCCGATGTTGCCGAGACCGAGCACGGCTGTGCCGTTCGTGATGACGCCGACGAGGTTGCCGCGCGACGTGTACTTCTGCGCGTCGAGCGGATCGGCGTGGATCGCCTCGCACGCGGCGGCGACGCCCGGCGAATACGCGAGCGACAGATCGAGCTGGTTCGACAGCGGCTTGGTCGGGGTGACCGAAATCTTGCCGGGTTTCGGGTTCAGGTGATAAGCGAGAGCGGCCTGCTTCAGTTGTTCGTCCATGATTGACCTGCGAGAGACATGCGAAATTGTGACGATTCAGTACACAGCACCTTCGGCCGCGTCTGCTTGAATCGAGGGGATGGTCGACTGCGAGACGGCCCGCGACGCGCCGGATCGGCGCGCCATCGAACCTTGGCGGATGGCAAGAGGAAAGTACAAAGTACTGAACGATTTCCAAGGGTCGCCTAGTGTACACCCCCTAAATGACCTCTGTTGGTGCACCGCCGCATCCCCGGCATCAGCACCGGGACGGTCGCACCCCATTTGTTTCGCCGGTGGTGAGCGACATCGCGAACCCGCGCGAATTCCGCCGAAAACCGGCCTGAATCGGGTAAAATAGCCGGCTACGCGCGCAGCGATGCGATCGGTCCGCCGATCGCGCCCCGGCCCCCCGGGCGGGTTCCCTTGCTGCGCCACCGGGCCCGCGCCCGCTCCTCGCTCATCACCCAAGGAATGCCCATGACAGGCTACGATCGTCAGTCGATCTCGGATACGACCGCCAAAATCCTGCTCGAAGTGCAGGCGGTGCACTTCAATGCCGAAAAACCGTTCATCTTCACGTCCGGCTGGGCAAGCCCCGTCTACATCGACTGCCGCAAGCTGATCTCGTATCCGCGCGTGCGCCGTGCGCTGATGGAAATGGCGGAAACGACGATCACGCGCGACATCGGCTTCGAGCAGATCGACGCGGTGGCGGGCGGCGAGACGGCCGGCATCCCGTTCGCGGCCTGGATCGCGGACCGGATGATGGTGCCGATGCAGTACGTGCGCAAAAAGCCGAAGGGTTTCGGCCGCAATGCGCAGATCGAAGGCCATCTCGAGGAGGGCTCGCGCGTGCTGCTGGTGGAAGACCTGACGACCGACAGCCGCAGCAAGATCAACTTCGTCAACGCGCTGCGCACCGCCGGCGCGACGGTGAACCACTGCTTCGTGCTGTTCCACTACGACATCTTCAAGGAAAGCGTGTCGGTCCTGAAGGACATCGACGTCGACCTGCACGCGCTCGCCACGTGGTGGGACGTGCTGCGCGTCGCGAAGGCCTCGGGCTACTTCGAGACGAAGACGCTCGACGAAGTCGAGAAATTCCTGCACGCACCGGCCGAGTGGTCGGCCGCGCACGGCGGCGCGACGGCGCCGAAGGAATGACGCCACGCCGGCATGCGTGCCGGCGCACTGGCCGAGACAGCCGCCTGCTTCATCGCAGGCGGTTTTTTTTCGTCCGTCGGCCGGCGCGCTGACCGATCGCAATCGCGCTCGCCGGCGTGCGTCGCTCATCGAACCCTAATGCTAGACTTGATCCATCGCCGCCATCGGCGGCGCGGGCAACATACAACGCCAACAATGCCGGGAGCCTCGGCCCGGCCCACGTGACGGGAGAAGCGCCATATGCGTGTGGATCGCCGGATCACTCCGCCTGCGCCATCGGGTCGCCCGTCTCCGCTCCGCCTCCCCGCCCTCCTGTACGCCGCCGTTTTCGCGGTGCTGCCCGCGCATGCGGAAGGCCCGTTCACCGTGACGAGCGACGACCTGACGCCCGGCGCCCACGTGCGGGCCGCGAACGTGTTCGACCGCGGCGACTGCAAGGGCGCGAACCGCTCGCCGCAACTCGCGTGGCACAACCCGCCGCCCGGCACGCGCGGCTACGCGGTCACGATCTTCGATCCCGACGCGCCGGGGCACGGCTGGTGGCACTGGGCCGTCGCGGGCATCCCCGCGACCGTCACGAGCCTGCCGGCCGACGCGAGCGCATCCGGCTTCCTGCGCCGCATCGGCGCGAGCGAGGCGCGCAACGATTTCGGGATCGACGGCTACGGCGGCCCGTGCCCGCCGCCCGGCAAGCCGCATCGCTACGTGATCACCGTCTACGCGCTGAAAGGCACCGACCTGCGCATCTCGCAGGGCCGCCCCGCGCCGATGTTCGAACACGAGATCGGCACGCTCGCGATCGGCGCCGCGCAACTCACGGTCACTTACGGACAGTAGGCACTCGCGCGCCGCCGCCCGTTGCGCGGCACGATTGCCCGCGCCGGCGAATTTCAGTGCGCGGCGTGCGCGCTTTTTCCCGTCATTTCGGCTTGCTAGACTCGGCAGCACCGGTCGCGGCGCCCCGCCGCGCATCCGTCGCGCCGACCGAGTGCGGCGCGCGACGCGGCGAGCCTGCGCTCGGCCGCTCCCATCCCTTTCCGGAGAACGCTTCATGTCGAACATCGTCATCGTCTATCACAGCGGCTACGGTCACACACAGAAACTGGCCGAGGCCGTGCACGCGGGTGCGCAGGATGCCGGCGCCACCGCACGCCTCATCGCCGTCGGCGAGCTCGACGACGCGGGCTGGGCCGCGCTCGACGCGGCGGACGCGATCGTCTTCGGCGCGCCGACCTACATGGGCGGCCCGTCCGCGCAGTTCAAGCAGTTCGCCGATGCCACGTCGAAACCGTGGTTTACGCAGAAATGGAAGGACAAGATCGCCGCGGGTTTCACGAACTCGGCGACGATGAACGGCGACAAGTTCTCGACGATTCAGTATTTCGTCACGCTGGCGATGCAACATGGGATGGTGTGGGTCGGCACGGGCATGATGCCGGCCAACTCGAAGGCGGCCACGCGCAACGACATCAACTACGTCGGCGGCTTCACGGGCCTGCTCGCGCAGTCGCCGGCGGACGCGACGCCCGACGAGGGCCCGCTGCCCGGCGACCTCGACACCGCGAAAGCGTTCGGCCGGCGCGTCGCCGACGCGACGGCGCGCTGGGTGGCCGGCGGCCGCTGAGCGCGCCCGGGCGCCGCCGCCGTTCGCGCGGCGACGCGGCGCGGGCCGCGTCGAAGGGACACAAGACGGCCTGCAGGCCGTCTTTTTTCGCCCCGTGCGGTGCAGTGCCGCCGGATGACGTCTTAAAATGGCGGTTTCAGGGCGCCGCGGCTCCCGTTTCATTCAGTGAGAGCGAAATGAGCACCAAAGTTTTTGTCGACGGCCAGGAAGGCACGACCGGCCTCAAGATCTTCGAATACCTGTCGGCACGCAGCGACATCGAGATCCTGCGCATCGATGAAGCGAAGCGCAAGGACGTCGACGAGCGCCGCCGCCTGATCAACGCGTCGGACGTCACGTTCCTGTGCCTGCCGGATGTCGCGTCGCGCGAATCCGCATCGCTCGTCGAAAATCCGAACACCACGCTGATCGACGCGAGCACCGCGTTCCGCACCCACGCCGACTGGGCCTACGGCCTGCCCGAGCTGACCCGCGCGCAGCGCGAGAAGATTCGCACGTCGAAGCGCATCGCGGTGCCCGGCTGCCACGCATCGGCGTTCGTGCTCGCGATGCGTCCGCTCGTCGATGCAGGCATCGTCGCGCCGACGTTCGCCGCGCACAGCTACTCGATCACCGGCTACAGCGGCGGCGGCAAGTCGATGATCGCCGAATACGAAAGCGCCGCGCCGGGCGGCAAGCTCGCGAGCCCGCGCCCGTACGCGCTCGGCCTCGCTCACAAGCACCTGCCGGAAATGGCCGCGCATACCGGCCTCGCGAACGCGCCGATCTTCACGCCGATCGTCGGCCCCTTCCTGAAGGGCCTCGCGGTGACGACCTACTTCACGCCCGAGCAGCTCGCGAAGCGCGCGACGCCGCAGGACGTGCAGCGCGTGTTCGCCGAGTACTACGCGGACGAAGCGTTCGTGCGCGTCGCACCGTTCGACGCGGAGGCGAACCTCGACAGCGGCTTCTTCGACGTGCAGGCGAACAACGACACGAACCGCGTCGACCTGTTCGTGTTCGGCAACGCGGAACGCTTCGTCACGGTCGCGCGCCTCGACAACCTCGGCAAGGGCGCATCGGGCGCCGCGATCCAGTGCATGAACCTCAACATCGGCGCGGCCGAGGACGCGGGCCTCAAACGCTGATTCAGCATCGCACGCGACGCAAAGCCGGCCACTGGCCGGCTTTTTATTTACTCGTATCAGGCAATATACAAAAACACCGGGCCGCGCATTTACAAATATTTACAAGCTTTCCATTGCGCGATTACCAGTGAATTAAACCAGCCTGCTTCCTTATCCAGTCAATCCCGAATAGGGATAAACCGGATACCGTCGATTTAAACGCTGCCGTTATACGCAGGAAGGCGCTGCGAGAGCGCGCCGGGCGTCGAGCATCCCCCGCCGCGGCAGCTTTCGACAGCCCGTCTCGCGTTTAAATTCTTACCAATTGCCTTATCGGACAAGGATTCAAATCGCAGATCCCGTTTCAATCGCCTTTTTTAGACGGGTTCATCAATTGACAGCAAAAATCCAGGCGGCGACATTAGCTCGCACAATTAAACGATTGGAGACAGCGGCATGTCGCACGCCTTATCGAAGGGGGTGGCAACGGCCTTTGCCATTGCCCCTTTCCTGGTTGCATGTGGTGGGGGGGACTCCGGTGGCGCGCTCGCGCCGATCAATGCCCCCCAATGTTCCGGCTCGAGCTGCGGCACGCAAGGGCCGCCGCCTTCGCAGCCCATCAACGGCGCACTCTGCCCGGCCAACGCGGATATCGTGAAGAGCACGTATCTCGGCGGCGCAGGGAGCGGCGAGATCGTCAGCGTCAACATCGACGCGGTCGCGATGACGTACACGCTCACGTGGCTCGAATCGCCGATTCCGCTGAAGACGGGCACCGTCACGCCGAGCCGCGTCGGCACGACCATCACCGGCAAGGTCGTCCACCCGCCGACCGGCACGCTGCCGACCGCCGAGCAGACGCGCTGCGCGTTCGTGCTCACGCCGGGCACCGGCCCCGCGCCGGACGGCTCGACCTACTCGACGGCCGCCGACTTCAACCAGGCGAACCCGCCGATGCTGCTGGTCGGCATGGGCGTGGCGGGCGGCGGCATTCCCGGCGCGACGATCCAGTACGACGGGCTGACGATCATCCCGGGCGTCGTGCAGAACGTCGGCCAGGTGCCGAACCGTCACTTCGACTTCTATCCGTTCCTCGGCTTCGCGAACACGACGACCGACCTCTCGAAACTGCCGGGCACGTACAACGCGCTGCTCTACCACCTCGTGCCGTCGGGCAATTACGCGACGAAGGGCTCGAATTCGAGCGAGACGTTCGATGCGAACGGCGCCTGCACGTCGAGCGGTTCGGGCGGCTGCCAGACGACCGGCGATCCGTGGAAGACGAGCGCGAAGGGCGGCTACTTCGACAGCACGAAGGCGCCGCAGACGCTGCCGCAGACGCAACTGCCGATCGTCGGCGCGACCGGCAAGTCGGCGACCGCGCACATGGTGATCGGCCAGCTCAACGGCGCGACGGTGCCGGTGATCGTGCGCACGGGCAACGTGAACCTCGGCACGCCGCCGCTGCACCTCGACGCGCAGGTCGACGACGAATCGGGCATCGCGGTGCTCGGCGCGGCGACGGCGATCACGTCGGGCGCGATCGACGGCGGCTACGCGGGCGCGGACTCGAACTTCAAGTACACGGCCGCGCTGATCCGCGGCAGCAACGCGTCGTTCATCAACCCGTCCACGCAGGCCGAGGAAGACGGCTTCACGCTCGACTACGGCCAGACGACGCCGGGCCTGCTGAACGCGACGACGACACCGAAGCCGCCGCCCGGCACGAACTACCCGTCCGCATCGGGCGTCGTGATCGCGACGGGCGGGCTGTACGCGGCGCTGATCCAGGGCACGGTGAACGGCGGCGTCACGTCGACGTCGGCGAATTCGACGACATCGTCGACCCCGTACTTCGGCGTGGGCGCGCAGATCAGCAAGTAGCGATCGAGGGCGCGGCGGCCGGCCCGCCGCCGCGCGCAGGGAAGGCACGAAGGCGCTCGGCTCGGCGCCGGCAGGACGAGCACACGACAGAAGCGGCCGACAGGGAGCTGGCCGCCGCACAAGACAAATCTGGAGGAGCAACATGAAGCGCAACCTCATTCTGGCGGCGGCCCTTGCCGCCCCCCTTCTTTCCGCATGCGGTGGCGGCAGCGACAATCCGCCGCCGCTCGTCGAGGATCGGCTCTGCCCTGCCACGCTCGACTACAACACCGTGTTTACGGGCGGCGCGGGCAGCGGCGAACTCGCGAAGGTCCAGCTCGACACGACCAAGATGACCTGGCAGGTCACCTATGTCGAATCGCCGGTGCCGCAAAAGACCGGCACCGTCGTGCCGACCCGTGCGGGCACCGTCGACAGCGGCACGCTCACGCAGGAAACGCTGTTGCCGACCAACAAGCTGAACCAGTGCGCGTTCCGCCTGAACGGCGCAAGCCTCGATGCGTCGCGTCCGGCGCGCATCTTCGTCGGCTTCGGCGTCGCGGGCGGCACGATTCCCGGCAAGGAGATCCAGTTCGACGGCGTGCTCGGCCAGGCCGCGGTGCCCGACACGAAATTCCCGTACTACCCGTTCATCGGCTTCTCGTCGATCGAAACCGACATCACGAAGGTCGCGGGCACGTACAGCCACATCGGCTTCGGCGAAGTGCCGTCGCAGAAATTCGCGCCGGCATCGATCGACGCGAAGGTGACGATCAACGCGGACGGCACGTGGACCAAGTGCGACACGACCGGCCAGTTCGCCGGCGGCGCGTGCGCGCAGCAGGGCACGAACTTCGTGCAGTCGGCCGACGGCAGCGGCGCGTTCCAGTCGAACAACTACGCGAGCCAGTTGAAGCCGACGCTGTCGGCCACGCCGCAGGGCAAGGGCTTCATGATCGTCGGCAAGCTGCGCAACCAGCTCGTGCCGATCCTCGTGCGCACGGGGGTCGCGAACCCGAACCCGACGCCCGACAGCAACGGCGTGCCGGGCCTGACCGCCGACGACGAATCGAGCATCTCGATCCTCGCGCCGCAGACGGCCGTGGCGGCCGGCTCGCAGAACGGCGAGTACATCGGCGTCGACAGCCAGTTCGATTACCGCACCACCGCGCTGATCGACAAGCAGGCCACGCTGCTCGATCCGTTCCAGCCGTCGCAGGCGTCGCTCGCGACCGCGCTCGACCTCGACTACACGCAGAAGGTGCCGGGCACGGTCACGACGATCCACACGGGTTCGGGCAGCACGTCGCCGACCGGCAAGTTCATCTTCACGGGTGGCGTGTTCGGTTTCCTCGACAACGCGGGATCGACGCCGTATTTCACGATCGGCGCATTCGTCCAGTAAGCGGAGGGAGAAGCCGTGATGAAGAAAACCCTTCTCTGCGCGGCGGCGGCCGCCGCCGCGCCGCTCGCGGCGCACGCGCAGAGCGCCGGCAGCAACGTCGTCACGCTGGGCTGGTTCCACATCATGCCGCAGCAGAGCAGCACGCCGATGACGACCAACGTCGCGCCGACGCCGATCAACACGCCGCTGCGGCTGCCGCCGTCGTTCACGTCGCCGGGCACGGGGCTGCACACGAGCGGCGCCGACACCGTCGGCCTGACGGTCAGCCACTTCCTGACCGACCACATCGCGGTCACGTCGGTGGCGGGCGTGCCGCCGGTGTTCAAGGTGTCGGGCCAGGGCACGATCAAGCCGCCCGGACCCGCCGGCGCGCTCGGCACGCAGAACATCGGGCTCGGATCGGTCAACCCGATCGTCAAGAGCGTGCGGCAGTGGAGCCCGGCGGTGATCCTGCAGTACTACTTCGGGCAGGCCACCGCGAAGTTCCGGCCGTTCCTCGGCCTCGGCGTGTCGTACAACTGGTTCAGCGACCTGCAGCTCAACACGAACTTCATCAAGCAGACGCAGGACAACCTCGGTGCGATCCTCGCGGCGGGCGCGGGCAAGCCGGGAACGACCTCGGTGGAAGCGAAGGCGTCGTCGTCGTGGCAGCCGGTGTTCAACGCGGGCCTGCAGTACAACCTGACCGAACACTTCGGGCTGGTCGCGTCGGTGACCTACATCCCGCTGAAGACGACGTCGACGGTGACGATCAAGGCGGCCGACGGCTCGGTGCTCGCCGAGTCGAAATCGGACCTGAAGGCGGACCCGATCATCAGCTACGTCGGGATGACCTACAAGTTCTGAGCGCGGCGAGAGCCGGCAAATGGAGCGCCGCGACAAAATCGCAGGCAAAAAAAAGCCCGCCTAAGCGGCGGGCTGAATCCATATCAGAGGAGACATGGAGGAGACAGGTGCAACTATAGCGAATCGGTTTCCGCAATGCAACATTTCCGTAGAGAAAATAAGGATTTTCCCTCGAACGCGGCCTCTAGTTCGCCGTGACGGCACCCGACCCCTTCTCGTTCTCCCGTTCGAGGACCTCGGCCAGCGCGTCGCGCAGCAGCGCGACCGGCCGCGCCAGCCGGCCCGGCAACGTGCCGTGCACGATCCACACGTTGATCCGCGTTTCCAGCCCCGTCGTTTCCACCACCCTCAGCGCATCGCGATGCGCGCTACGCGCCAGCGCGTTCGGCGCCGCGATCCCGATGCCGGCGCCGCGCGCGACGAGCGACAACTGCAACTCCGAGCCGAATGCCTCGACCGCGACGTCGAACGGCAGCCCGGCCGCGCCGAGCGCCCGGCTCAGCGCCGAACGCATCCCGCAGCCGTCCTGGCTCAGCACCCACGGAAAACCCGACAGCGTGTCGAGCGACAGCGGGCCCGCCGGCAGCGGGAAATCGCGCGCGGCGACGAGCACCGTCGGCTGCGTGGCGATGAGCGTCGCCGTCAACGCGTCCGGTAGCGCCGCGCTCGCGGGCACCATCACGGTGGCGACGTCGAGCGCGCCGCGCTCGATGCCCTGCACCAGCGCGGGCGACCAGCCGGCCGTCACGCGCAGCGTGAGGCGCGGGAACGCGTCGCGCAGCCGATCGATCGGCCGCTCCAGCGCGAGCTCGGACAGAAACGGCGGCACGCCGATGCGCAGCTCGCCCGACGGCTCGCCGTCCGGCGCACCCGCCGCCATCAGCTCGTCGACCGCGCCGAGCACGTTGCGCGCGAGCGCGTAGACGTCGCGCCCGGCCGCGGTCGGCTTCAGCGGCTTGCTCTGCCGCTCGAGCAGTGGCACGCCGAGCAGCGATTCGAGGTTCTGCACGCGCCGCGTCAGGCCCGGCTGCGTCAGATGAAGCTTCGCGGCCGCGGCGACCATCGACCCGCTGTCGACGACCGCGACGAACGCCTGGAGATCACGCGTATTCAAAACAAACTCGCATAATCATGTTAGACATATTTCAATTGTCGCATAAACATCGGGCACCTACGATGGGAGTTCCTTCGACCTCCCCGTCAGGCTTCCGATGAACTGCCCTGCCACCCGTTGCTCCGCCCCCGTTTCCTCGTCCGTCGCCGCGCCGCCCGCGCTGAGCACGGGCATGACGCTGTTCTTCGCCGCGACGGTCGGCGTGATCGTGATGGATCTGTTCGCCGCGCAACCGCTGACCGGCCCGATCAGCGCGGACCTGCACCTGCCGCCCGGCCTCGCCGGGCTCGTCGCGATGCTGCCGCAACTCGGCTACGCGGCCGGCCTCGCGTTGCTCGTGCCGCTGGTCGACCTGCTCGAGAACCGCCGCCTGATCGTCGCGACGCTCGCCGTCTGCGCGGCGGCGCTCGCGCTGCCCGCCGTCACGCGCTCGGGCACCGTGTTCCTGCTCGCGACGCTCGCGGCCGGCGCCGCGTCGAGCGTGATCCAGATGCTCGTGCCGATGGCCGCGTCGATGGCGCCCGAAGCGCAGCGCGGCCGCGCGGTCGGCAACGTGATGAGCGGGCTGATGCTCGGGATCCTGCTGTCGCGGCCGCTCGCGAGCCTGATCGCGGGATCGGCCGGCTGGCGCGCGTTCTATCTGCTGGCCGCGCTCGCGAACGCGGCGATCGCCGTCGTGCTCGCGCTGCGCCTGCCGACGCGCACGCCGTCGATCACGGTCGGCTACCGTGCGTTGCTCGCATCGATGGGACGCCTGCTCGCCGACGAGCCGGTGCTGCGTCGGCATGCGCTGTCGGCCGCGCTCGCGATGGCCGCGTTCAGCGCGTTCTGGACCGCCGTCGGGCTGCGGCTCGCGCAGCCGCCGTTCGCGCTCGACCTGCACGGGATCGCGCTGTTCGCGTTCGCCGGCGCCAGCGGCGCGATCGTCACGCCGCTCGCCGGCCGCGCGGGCGACCGCGGTCAAGGCCCGGCCGCGCAGCGGCTCGCGCACGGCACGATGCTCGCGGCGCTCACCGTGCTCGGGATCGCCGGCGCCGGCTGGTTCGGCTTCGACGCGCATGCGCATCGCGGCGTCGCGCTCGCGCTGCTGGCCGGCGGCGCGGCGCTGCTCGATGCGGGCGTCATCGTCGACCAGACGATCGGCCGTCGCGCGATCAACCTGCTGAACCCGGCCGCGCGCGGACGCCTGAACGGGCTGTTCGTCGGGCTGTTCTTCGTCGGCGGCGCGCTCGGCGCGGCGCTCGCGGGCAGCGCGTGGGCATGGGGCGGATGGAGCGCGGTGTGCGGTGTCGGGTTCGCGTTCGCCGGCGCGGCGGCCGTGTTCGGGCTGACGGCCGGACGCGGCGCCGGCGCGGCAGCGCTGGATCGCCCGCGTGCGTGAGCGGACAGCGGTGCGACGCGGCGCCCGAAAACCGAACGCCCCGCCCTCTTGCGAGGGACGGGGCGTTCGGTACGCCGGTGGGGGCCGGGAATCAGTGACGAACCAGCGCCATCATCGCGCCGAAGCCGACGAACAGCCCGCCCGTCAGCCGGTTGAACACCTTCGCGACGCTCTGGCTCTTCAGCGTGGCGCCGATGCGCGTGCCGAACGCCGCGTAGACGAGATACCAGCTCACTTCGATCACCGCGAACGTGACGACGAGGATGCCGAACTGCGGCAGCGTAGGCTCGGCCGCGTTGATGAACTGCGGCAGCAGCGCGGCCGCGAACAGGATCGCCTTCGGGTTGCTGCCCGCGACCAGGAAGCCGTTGCGGAACAGCGCCACGCGCGATGCCGACGCCCCTTGCGACACGGCATCGGCGTCGGCCGCCGGCGCGTCGTCCACGCGCGCGCGCCACGCCTTCACGCCGAGATAGATCAGGTAGGCCGCGCCCGCGAAGCGCAACGCATTGAACATCGCCGGCCATGCCTCGAGCACCGCGCCGAGCCCCGCCGCGGATACCGCGAGCATCAGCACCAGCGCGCTCAGGCAGCCGGCCATCGTCGCGGACGCGCGCCGCAGCCCGTGCCGCGCGCCGTGCGTCATCACGAGCAGCATGTTCGGGCCCGGAATCGCCGACACGACGAACACCGTCGCCACGAAAAGCCACCACGTATGCAAGTTCATGAACTGCCTCTGCCTGGAATGATGTAAGGGAAAACCGGACTGCCGATTATGCCGTGCGCACGGCGCTTCTGTCGCGTGTCAGCGGCCGGCGCGGCGCAGCGCGGCCTCGCCGAGCACCGCGAAATCCTGGTCGCCGCCGCCGTGCGCGAGCGCATCGAGCAGGCTGTCGCGCACGACGCTCGCCACCGGCAGCGGCACCGACGTCGCGTCGCCGGCTTCCAGCGCGAGCCGCACGTCCTTCAGCCCGAGCCGCGCCTTGAAACGCGCAGGCTCGTAGCGCCGCTCCGCGATCATCGCGCCGTAGCCTTCGTAGACGGGCCCCGGGAACACGCTGCTGGTGATCACGTCGAGGAAATCGCGCATCGCGACGCCGTGCGCGCCCAGCAGCGCGGACGCCTCGCCGAGCGTCTCGATCGCCGACGCGAGCGTGAAATTCGCGGCGATCTTCGCGACGTTCGCGTGCTGCGGCAGCGAACCGAAGCGCCAGGTCTTCTGACCGATCGCGTCGAACAGCGGCTGCACGCGGTCGATCGCCTCGGCCGGGCCGCCCGCCATGATCGTCAGGCGCGCGGCGGCCGCGACGTCGGGCCGCCCCATCACCGGCGCGGCGACGTAGTCGATGCCGTGCGACGCATGTGCGTGCGCGAGCGATTCGGCGAGCGCGACCGACACCGTCGCCATGTTCACGTGGATCAGCCCGCGCGGCGCCTGGACCAGCAGCGCGTCGTCGAATACCGCGCGCGCGGCCGTATCGTCGCCGAGCATCGAGAACACGGCGTCGCCGCGAAACGCGTCGGCCGGCGTGTCGACGACACGCGCGCCGAATGCGGCCAGCGGCTCGGCCCGCTCGCGCGACCGGTTCCAGACCCGCACCGTGTGGCCCGCCTTCAGCAGGTTCGTCGCGATCGCCTGCCCCATTTCGCCCAGCCCGATAAACCCGAGATCCATGTCCCGCTCCTTCGCTCCGTGAAGCCGCGAGTTAAACACAGATGCCGGCGCTTTGCAGCGCCTGCCGCCGGCCGGGCGCGGTGCGATACTGCACGGATGGCGACCGCGACCTTCCGCTTTCACGGCGAACTGAACGCCTTTCTCGCGCGCCCGCAGCGCGACCGGGCGTTCGCGCACGCGTGCGCCCGCGATGCGACGGTGAAGCATGCGATCGAGGCGCTCGGCGTCCCGCATACCGAAATCGGCCGGCTGTGCGTGAACGACGCGCCGGCCGCGCTCGACCGGCCGCTCGGCGACGGCGACCGCGTCGAGGTCTTTCCCGAGCGCGCACGGCCGGCGGTCAACGGCGCGGCCGCGCGGCAACCGGCGTCATGGCGCTTCGTGGCCGACGCGCATCTCGGCGGCCTCGCGCAACTGCTGCGCCTCGCCGGCTTCGACACCTGCTACGACAACCACTACCGCGACGACGAACTCGCGGCGCTCGCCGAGCGGGAGAACCGGATCGTGCTGACGCGCGACCGCGAGCTGCTCAAGCGGCGCGCGGTCGTGCGCGGCTGCTATCTCCATGCGCTGCAGCCGGCCGACCAGTTGCGCGAACTGTTCGAGCGGCTCGATCTCGCGCCGCACATGCGGCCGTTCCGGCTGTGCCTGCGCTGCAACGCGCCGCTGCATCCGCTCGACGCGGCGGCCGCGGCGCCGCGCGTGCCGGCCGGCATCCGGCAGCGGCACCGGCGCTTCGCCGCGTGCGACGTGTGCCGGCGCGTGTTCTGGGAAGGCTCGCACTGGCGGCGCATGCGCGCGGTGGTCGACGCGATGCGCATGCCGCCGCCCGCCCGGCTCGACGACCCCGCCGAACCCGGCGCCTGAAAAAACAAAACCCCGCATACCGGAGCATGCGGGGTTGGCCGATCCGTGACCGGCGATGCCGGTCGTGGGAGCGAACTGCTTAGTTCTGCGTGCCTGCGTCGTTCGTGCCGGCGGCCGATGCGGCTGCAGCCTTCGCCTGGCCCTTCTTCGAACCGTGGTGCTTCAGCTGGTGCTTCGGCTTGCTGTGATCCTTCTTGGCCGGTGCCGAAGCGGCGGCCGACGTGTCGGCTGCCGGCGCGGACGCCTGTGCGAATGCCGAAACCGATGCGAGCGCGAATGCTGCGGCGATGATCGAAGCGAGCGTCTTCTTCATTGTTCTTCCTTTAGCGGAGAAAAAATCAAACGTACCGGTAATCAAAGATGCGAGGCATTCGCACCGGAGCCCCAGGCCGCGAGGCCGGCTTTCGCCGTTTCCGTCGCGACAAAACCTGACGCACTGGTTCCATAACGCACCGCGTTCGCGGCAAGTTGACACGTTGCTTGCATCCTCGGGTTTCCCCGGGGGGCCGGCGCGTCGGCCGGCGCCGGCAGGCCGGACAGGCCGCCGCCGCACGGCGCCGCAAACCGGCTCGCGCGGCGCCGGGGCGACGCTTATACTGGCGTCCATCCGTCCCTTTCCCCGGAAACCGGATCGCGCCGGTCACACGACCGCCGCCGTCTCGAGGCGCTCAAATTGCCCGATCACAATCTGGACAAACTGAAAATCGACCGGCGTCCGATCGCACCGGTGCCGCGCCGGCGCCGGTGGGTCCGCTATGCGGTCGCCGCCGCGCTGATCGTCGTCGCGATCGTCGCCGGCCTCGCCGTCACCGGTCGGCCGACCGTCGACACCACGTCCGTCACGTCCGCCTACCCGTACCAGAACGACACGCAGCTTAATGCGACCGGCTACGTCGTGCCGCAACGCAAGGCCGCAGTCGCGTCGAAGGGCCAGGGGCGCGTCGAATGGCTCGGCGTGCTCGAAGGCACGCGCGTGAAGCAGGACGAGATCATCGCGCGGCTCGAAAGCAGCGACGTGCAGGCGTCGCTTGCCCAGGCGCGCGCGCAGGTGCAGGTTTCCCGCGCGAACCTCGGCGTCGCGCAGGCGGAACTCAAGGATGCGGAGATCGCGTTGCGCCGCACCGCCGCGCTCGCGCCGCGCGGCGCCGTGCCGGCCGCGCAGCTCGACACCGACACGGCGCGCGTGAACAAGGCGCGCGCGACGCTCGCCAGCGACCGGGCCGCGATCGCGTCCGCCGAAGCGAACGCGCAGGCCGCGCAGGTCGCGGTCGACCAGACGGTGATCCGCGCGCCGTTCGACGGCATCGTGCTCGCCAAGCACGCGAACGTCGGCGACAACATCACGCCGTTCTCGTCCGCGTCGGACAGCAAGGGCGCGGTCGTGACGATCGCCGACATGGAGACGCTCGAGGTCGAGGCCGACGTCGCCGAATCGAACATCGCGAAGATCCGCGCCGAGCAGCCGTGCGAGATCCAGCTCGACGCGCTGCCCGACATGCGCTTCGCCGGCCGCGTGTCGCGGATCGTGCCGACCGTCGACCGCTCGAAGGCCACCGTGCTCGTGAAGGTGCGCTTCGTCGACCGCGACGAGCGCGTGCTGCCCGACATGAGCGCGAAGATCGCGTTCCTGTCGAAGCCGGCGTCGCCGCAGGACCGGCAGCCGGTGACCGCCGTGCAGGCGAGCGCCGTGGTCGAGCGCGACGGCCGGCCGGTCGTGTTCGTCGTGAAGGACGACGCCGTGCATGCGGTGGCCGTGACGCGCGGCATGCGGATCGGCGAGCTGGTGGCGATCCGTGGCGTGAAACCCGGCGACACGGTCGTGCTCGCGCCGGGCGCGAAGCTGAAGGACGGCGCGCAAGTGACCGTCGCGAAGAAGTAGCGCGCGTGAACGACGCCCCGCCGCCCCTCGTCGAGATCAGCCACGTCGCGAAGTCGTACCGGCGCGGCAACCAGATCGTGCCCGTGCTGACCGACATCTCGCTCGACATCGGCGAAGGCGACTTCGTCGCGCTGATGGGGCCGTCCGGCTCCGGCAAGAGCACGCTGCTGAACCTCGTGGCCGGCATCGACCGGCCCGACAGCGGCGAGTTGCGCGTCGGCGGCCTCGACATCTCGCAACTCGCCGAGGCCCAACTGGCCGAATGGCGCGCCGCGAACGTCGGCTTCATCTTCCAGTTCTACAACCTGATGCCCGTGCTCACCGCGTTCGAGAACGTCGAACTGCCGCTGATGCTCACGCACCTGTCGCGCCGCGAACGGCGCGAGCGCGTCGAGCTCGTGCTCGACATGGTGAATCTCGGCGATCGCACGCGCCATTACCCGTCCGAGCTGTCGGGCGGCCAGCAGCAGCGCGTCGCGATCGCGCGCGCGCTGATCACCGATCCCGTGCTGATCGTCGCCGACGAGCCGACCGGCGACCTCGACCGCGCGTCGGCGACCGACGTGCTCGCGATGCTGCAGCGGATGAACGCCGAACTCGGCAAGACGATCATCATGGTGACGCACGACGCGCATGCGGCCGGCGCCGCGCGTTCGCTCGTCCATCTGGAAAAAGGGGAGCTGATCGATGGGCACGCCGGCTGACCGGCGGCGGGAGCGCGCAAGATGGTCGTGAAGCTGATCGCGCGCAACGCGCTGCGGCACCGGCTGCGCACGCTCCTGACCGTGCTCGGGCTGACCATCGCGGTGCTCGCGTTCGGGCTGCTGCATACCGTGGTCGACGCGTGGTACGCGGGCGCGGCGGCCGCGTCCAGCGGCCGGCTCGTCACGCGCAACGCGATCTCGCTGGTGTTTCCGCTGCCGGTGAGCGACGAGAGCCGGATCCGCGGCGTCGACGGCGTGACGGCCGTGGTCCGCTCGAACTGGTTCGGCGGCATCTACCGCGACCCGAAGAACTTCTTCGCGAGCTTCGCGGTATCGGACAACTATCTCGACCTGTATCCCGAATTCATCCTGCCGGCGCAGCAGCGCGCCGACTACGACCGCGACCGCCGCGGCTGCCTCGTGGGCCGCCAGCTCGCGACGCAGTTCGGCTTCAAGGTCGGCGACGTGATCCCGCTGAAGGGCACGATCTATCCGGGCACGTGGGACTTCGTCGTGCGCGGGATTCTCGACGGCCGCGACGATTCGACGATCACGCGCCAGTTGGTGTTCCACTGGGATTACCTGAACGAGACGGTGCGCAAGCGCACGCCGAAGCAGGCCGACCAGGTCGGCGTGTTCGTGCTCGGCATCGCGAACCCCGACGACGGCGCGTCGATCGCGCGCAACGTCGACGCGGTGTTCAAGAACTCGCTCGCCGAAACGCTGACCGAGACCGAACAGGCGTTCCAGCTCGGCTTCGTCGCGATGTCGAACCAGATCATCGCGGCGATCCGCCTCGTGTCGTACGTGGTGATCCTGATCATCATGGCCGTGATGGCCAACGCGATGGCGATGAGCGCGCGCGAGCGCACGGCCGAATACGCGACGCTGAAGGCGCTCGGCTTCGGCCCCGGGTTCCTCGCGCTGCTCGTGTTCGGCGAATCGGTCGCGATCGCGGTGGCCGGCGGCGCGCTCGGCATCCTCGCGACGTCGCCCGCCGCGAGCCTGTTCAAGCAGGCGGCCGGCGGCATCTTCCCGGTGTTCAAGGTGTCGACCGAGACGGTCGTGCTGCAGGCCGCGTGCTCGGTCGCGGTCGGTCTCGCGGCCGCGCTCGTGCCTGCGTGGCAGGCCGCGCGCGTGCGCGTCGTCGAAGGCCTGCGGGCGATCGGATAGAGGCGCGCATGGCGATCCCGCTCACCTACATCGCGCGCAACCTGTGGACCCGGCGGCTCACCACCGCGCTCACCGCGGGCGGGATGGCGCTCGTGATCTTCGTGTTCGCGACGGTGCAGATGCTCGACGCGGGGCTCACGAAAACGCTCGTGTCGACCGGCGAGCCCGACAACGCGGTGGTGATCCGCAAGGGCGCCGAGACCGAGATCCAGAGCTCGATCGACCATCAGCAGGCCAACGCGCTCGAGATGCACCCGGCCGTCGCGCTCGGCCCCGACGGCCGGCCGCTCGTGTCGAAGGAAGCCGTCGTGCTGATCTCGCTCGTCAAGACGTCGACCGGCAAGCCGTCGAACGTCGTGATCCGCGGCGTGTCGCCGGCCGGCCTCGCGCTGCGGCCGCACGTGAAGCTCGCGGCCGGCCGCCCGTTCGCGCCGGGCTCGTCGGAGATCGTCGTCGGCAGCGCGATCGCGAAAGGCTTCAGCGGCACGCAGCTCGGCGACCGCCTGCATTTCGCGCAGCGCGACTGGACCATCGTCGGCGTGTTCGACGCGGGCGGCAGCGGCTTCGACTCGGAGATCTGGGGCGACGTCGACCAGCTGATGCAGTCGTTCCGGCGCACCAGCTATTCGTCGATGGTGCTGCGCATCCCGAGCGCCGACGGCTTCGCGCGCTTCAAGGCCGACATCGACGTCGACCCGCGGCTGACCGACGAGGCGAAGCGCGAACAGACCTTCTACGGCGACCAGTCGAAGGCGCTGTCGACGTTCATCAACATCCTCGGCATCTCGCTGTCGACGATCTTCTCGATCGCCGCGATGATCGGCGCGATGATCACGATGTATGCATCGGTCGCGAACCGCGTGGCCGAGATCGGCACGCTGCGCGCGCTCGGCTTCAAGCGCACCAACGTGCTCGTCGCGTTCCTGCTGGAGGCGCTGCTGCTCGGCTTCGTCGGCGGCGTGATGGGGCTCGCGTGCGCGTCGCTGATGCAGTTCGCGTCGTTCTCGACGACCAACTTCCAGACCTTCTCGGACCTGTCGTTCCGCTTCGTGCTGACGCCCGCGATCGTCGTGAAGACGCTCGTGTTCTCGCTCGTGATGGGGCTCGTCGGCGGCTTCCTGCCGGCGATGCGCGCCGCGCGGCTGAAGATCGTCGACGCGCTGCGCGCGCAGTGACGCGCGCCGCCGCTCACGTTCGACGTTCGCGCGGCACCCACGCGCCGTGGAACCCGGCCGGCACGCGGCGCGGCAGATGCACGGTCGCGAGCGGCCCCGCATCGATCGCGCGCGCATCGAGGATCACGACGTCGCTCGTGTCCGTCGCCGCGCGGTAGACCATCACCAGCAGCCAGCCGTCGTCCTCGTCTTCGTCGCGACGGCCCGGACGCGGCACGAACACCGGCTCGCCGTTCTGGTCGCCGGGCGGCACCGCGTAGTGCATCGTCGTGCCGCGCACGTGATCGAAACGCATCACGCCGCGCATTTCGGCGTTGTTCGGCTGCTCGGCCGCATACAGGTAGCGATAGCGGCGCCCGGTCCGGCTTTCGTCGATGCGCGGCAGCTCGATGCCGCCGTCGGCGAGCGGTCCTTCGTCGACCAATCCGTTCGCCGTATCGATCACGTAGCGCCACAGCTCGCCGACCGGGTTGTCGGCGAAGCGGCCCGTGCGCGCGTCGAGCCGCAGGAACGACGGATAGCGCACCGCGTCGAGCACGATGCACGACGCGTCGCAATCGTACGCGTTCACGACGTGCTGGATGAAGCACGGCTCGACGCCGAACCAGCGCACGTCGCCGCCGTGGCGCGGAATCACGCCGATGCGCGCGGGCCGGTCGTCGTGCCAGCGCAGCGGCATCCGGTGGCCTTGCTTCAGCAGCGAGAAGTCGTAGCCGACGTTCAGGTCGAGCAACAGGCTGCGGGTTTCGGTGATCGCGAGGTCGTGCATCATCGACGGCGCGCTCAGCTCGATCTCGAGCTCGACGCGCGGCACGCCCTGCGCATCCGCGACGCCGTAGCGCAGCCACGGCGCACGCCAGTCCGCGCGGAACAGGATCAGCTCGCCGGTCACCGGATCGACCTTCGGATGCGCGGTCATCCCGCCGTCGAAACCCGCATGCCGCGCCGGCAGGCCGAGCGAATCGAGCGCGGCGGTGATCGCGAGCGGCGCGCCGCCCTCGGCCAGCGCGATCAGTTCGCCCGCATGCTGCAACAGGCTCACGTTCGGATTGGTGTCGGGCAGATGCGGCACTTGCCCGGGCGCGTGCACGGCGGCCCAGCGCTGCGTGCGCGCCCAGCGGTTCCGGTAGCCGGCCGCGCGGCCGCCGTCGAACGCGATCGCATGCAGCATCGCGGCCTCCGGCCACCACGACAGCATGTCGTTGCCTTCGAAACGGCCGCCGGGTGGGTTCGGGCCGTTGCGCAGCAACGTGCCGCAGAGTTCGTGCGGAATGGCGCCCGTCACACGCAGATCGACGAGGTCGACTTCGTCGGCGACCGGCGCGATCGCGCCACGGTTCAGGTCGAATACGGTCATGGCGTCGGCGCTCCGTCACTGGCCTTCGGTGGACGGCGGCAGGTCGCCGCGCGCCAGCGCGAGCGCATGGTCGCGTACGTCGTCGGGCCAGCCGGCGACGCACTCGGCCAGTCGCGCCGGATCGTTCGCATACAGCGCCCGCGCGGCTTCCTCGAAACCGGGCAGGTCGCCCGCCATCGCCGACATGAAGTGGTAGGCACGGGCCTGCGCGTCGCGCTGCCGGTCGGCCGCCGCATGCGTACGCCGCGCGTCCTCGACGAGCTTGCGCAGCGCGACCGACGCGCCGCCCGGCTGCGCGCCGAGCCATTCCCAGTGACGCGGCAGCAGCGTGACCTCGCGCGACACGACGCCGAGCTTCGGCCGGCCGCGGCCGCGCTGCTCGCCCGCGCCGGCCGGCTCACCGGCGCCGCCGGATGCATCGCCCGACGGCACCGCGTAGCGCGCGCGAATGTCGTCCGCGGTGCCGCGCAGGTCGAGGTCGATCGAGCGGCCCGTCGCGTCGTCGAAGATCAGGATCGAACCGGGCATCGCGTCGCCGGCCGTCTGCCGGACCGCGAGCGCGACCGTCGCGAGCGGGCCGGACGCGAGCCGCCGGTGGCCGTCGAAGGCCGTGTACGAAGGAAGGAGCGTGGAAGTCGTCATGGTGGTCGCCCGCGGGCTGGAATCGGAATGACGTTATTTTTATCCGGGTATTAATTGGATGTCAATATTGCCCGGGTAAAAATATCGCCAGCGGATTCCACCCTGACGCGCGGCCGAGGTGGCCGATCAGGCAGCCCGCGCCGGCACCGCGATGCCGTGCGCGCTGGCCAACGCGTCGTCGAGCGACACATGCCCCTCGAACGCGGACGACACCGGCGGCGGCAGGTTTTCCTCGATCGCGTGCGCGAACCGCACGCCGGCATCGTCGGCCAGCCGCGCGCGCAGCGCGGCGACACGCGGGAACGCATCGCGCTCGAACACCGCGTGATAGTCGGCCCAGCGCGCGATCCCGGCAAAGTACGCATCGGCCAGCGTGCGCCGCGCGCCCAGCAGCCACGGGCCTTCGCCGCGTTCGAGCAGCGCTTCGAGCTGCCGGTGCGCCTTCAGCACCTTGCCGCGACCGTACGCCTGCAGCGCCGCTTTCTCGGCGCCTTCGGTGTCGTGTTCGTACACGTACCAGAGCGCACCGAACGCGTTGAAGAACGTCGTATTCAGCCACGCCAGCATCCGGTTCAGCCGGTCGAAATCCGCGCTGCCCTGGCGAAACGCGAGGCCGCTGTCGAGCGCCTGCGCGCCGATATGGCCGAGGATCGCGATGCTTTCGGTCAGCACGTCGCCGTTCGAGGTGACGAACGCCGGGGTTTCGGCGACGGGGTTCAGGGCGACGAACGCGTCGCTCGTCACGGCGCCCGGCATCGTGATGCGCGACAGCCGGTACGGGCGAGCGACCCATTCGAGCGCGACGATCGAGCCGAACGAGCAGCCGGCGGGAATACCGTAGAGAAGGATCGGAGACATCGGGGAATTCCGCGAAAGTTGAACGAGCCGTCATGCTCCCATGGCGGACGATGACGCAGTAGTCGCTAAAATCGAAACCCGTCGTTTCTCCATGTGGACGCTGGAAGTGAATCTGAACGATCTCTACCTGTTCGTGCAGGCGGTGGATGCCGGCAGCATGTCGGCGGCCGCGCGCCGGCTCGACCTGCCGAAATCGACGGTCAGCAAGCGCGTGGCCGAGCTCGAGCGCACGCTCGGCGCGCGGCTCGTGCATCGCACGTCGCGCAGCTTCCGGCTCACGCCGGTCGGCGCCGAATTCTTCGAGCATGCGCGCGCCGCCGTGATCGAGGCCGAAAGCGCGCGCGACGCGGTGCTGCGGCAGGCCGCCGAGCCGGCCGGCGTCGTGCGGATCACGAGCTCGGTGCCGGTCGCGCAGCACATCCTCGCGCCGTGCCTGCCGGCGCTGGCGATCGCGCACCCGAAGCTGCTGCTGCAGATTCATGCGAGCGACCGCCTCGTCGACATCGCGCAGGAAGGCTTCGACATCGCGGTGCGCAGCCATTTCGCGCCGCTGCCCGATTCCGCGCTCGTGCAACGGCCGCTCGCGGCGTCGCCGATCGTCGTCGTCGCCGCGCCGGCCTATCTCGCGCGGGCCGGCACGCCCGACACGCCGGCCGATCTCGCACAGCACGACGCGCTTCACCCGGGCCCGCAGCCATGGCGGCTCCAGCGCGGCGGCGACGCCGGCGACGCCGTCGACGTGACGCCGCGCTTGCGGCTGCAGGCCGACGAATCGACGCTGCTGCTACAGGCGGCGACGGCCGGCCTCGGCCTCGCCTGCCTGCCCGACTGGATCGCCGGGGCCGCGCTCGCGTCCGGCACGCTCGTGCGCGTGCTGCCCGGCTGGTGCGCCGGCACCGTCACGACGACGCTGCTGATGCCGCATCGGCGCGGCCAGTTGCCGGGCGTGCGCGCCGCCGTCGAGTTTCTCGCGCAGCACGTCGCGCGCCACCACCGCAACAGCCCGGACGACGCGCACGCGTGACCGCTCACCGCCTTCGATCGATTCAAATGCTGAATCGATCAAGTCAGCAATTGGCATGAAAGCGCAAATGTCGACATGACAGAATGGCCGGGACGCCCCGCCTGCATCGGCGTCCGGTGCCCGGCCTCCCGTCGGCGGCATCCACACACATCACGCGCGCACCCGACGCGCCTGCCGCACGACGGCACCTTCCGCCCTTCGGAGGAGACAAGTCATGAATCCGCTTCACGCGCTGCCGGCGTCCGCGTCGGCAACGGCCCGGCGCACCCGCGTGCGCTGGCTGGTGCTGGCCGTCCTGTTCGCGATCACGACGATCAACTACGCGGATCGCGCCGCCATCGCGATCGCGGGCCCGGCGCTGGCCCGCTCGATGCACCTGAGCCACGTGCAGATGGGCTTCATCTTTTCCGCGTTCGGCTGGTCGTACGTGATCGCGCAATTGCCCGGCGGCTGGCTGCTCGACCGCTACGGCTCGCGCATCGTCTACGCGTTCAGCATCTTCTTCTGGTCGCTGTTCACGCTGCTGCAAGGCGGGATCGGCTTCTTCGGCGGGGCGGCCGCGTTCGCGCTGCTGTTCGGGCTGCGTTTCCTGGTCGGCGCGGCCGAGGCGCCGTCGTTCCCCGCCAACAGCCGGATCGTGTCCGCGTGGTTCCCGGCGCCCGAGCGCGGCACCGCGTCGGCGATCTTCAACGCCGCGCAGTACGCGGCGACCGTCGTGTTCGCGCCGCTGATGGGCTGGCTCGTGCATGCGTTCGGCTGGCAGTCGGTGTTCGCGGTGATGGGCGTGCTCGGCTTCGTGTTCGTGCTGGTGTGGAACCGCACGATGTACGACCCGAAGCATCACCCGAACATCAACCGCGCGGAACTCGACTACCTCGCCGAAGGCGGTGCGCTCGTCAACATCGACCAGGCGACGGGCGGGCGCGACGGCGGCCCGTCGATGCGCCACGTGAAGGCGCTGCTGAGGAACCGGATGCTGGTCGGCGTGTACGTCGCGCAGTACTGCATCAACGCGCTCACCTACTTCTTCATCACGTGGTTCCCCGTCTATCTCGTGCAGGCGCGCGGGATGTCGATCCTCAACGCCGGCCTCGTCGCGTCGATCCCCGCCGTATGCGGGTTCCTCGGCGGGATTCTCGGCGGCGTCGTGTCCGATGCGCTGCTCAGGCAGGGCCGGTCGCTGTCGGTCGCGCGCAAGGTGCCGATCGTGATCGGCATGCTGCTGTCGATGTCGATGATCGTCTGCAATTACACCGATTCGCACGTGCTCGTCGTGGTGTTCATGGCGCTGTCGTTCTTCGGCAAGGGGCTCGGCGCGCTCGGCTGGGCCGTCAACGCCGACACCGCGCCGCGCCAGATCGCCGGCCTGAGCGGTGCGCTGCTCAACACGTGCGGCAATCTTTCCAGCATCACGACGCCGATCGCGATCGGCTATATCGTCGACCGCAGCGGCTCGTTCAACGGCGCGCTCGTCTATGTCGTCGCGCATGCGCTCGTCGCCGTGATCTGCTACCTGTTCGTCGTCGGCGAGATCCGCCGCGTCGAGCTTCAATGAACGGCGCGGGCCGCGCCGGCGCGTCCGGCGGCCCGCGCGCCACCGGAACCAGGAGCGAACCGATGTCCGAACCCAGCCGTGCCGGCACCCCGCGCGTCACCCGCATGCAGGTGATTCCCGTCGCGGGCCGCGACAGCATGCTGCTCAACCTGTGCGGCGCGCACGCGCCGTACTTCACGCGCAACCTCGTGATCCTCGACGACGGCAGCGGGCATACGGGCGTCGGCGAAGTGCCGGGCGGCGAAGGCATCCGCCACGCGCTCGAGCGCATGACGGATCTCGTGGTCGGGCAGCCGATCGGACGCTACCAGGCCACGCTCAACGCGGTGCGCGCGGCGCTGTCCGGCGCGGGCGCCGGCGCCGGGCGCACGATTCGCCACGAAGTGACATCGGCCGGCGAGGCGGCGGTGCTGCGTCAGCCGCACGAGATCAACCTGCGGCTCGACAACGTGATCACCGCGATCGAAGCCGCGCTGCTCGACCTGCTCGGCCAGCACCTCGACGTGCCGGTCGCGGCGCTGCTCGGCGAAGGCCAGCAGCGCGACGCGGTGCCGATGCTCGCGTATTTGTTCTACATCGGCGACCGGCGCCGCACCGATCTGCCGTATCGCGACGAAGCGCAGGCGTCGGCCCCGTGGTTCCGGCTGCGCAACGAAGCGGCGCTGACGCCGGCCGCGATCGCTCGGCAGGCCGAAGCCGCGGTCGAGCGCTACGGTTTCGCCGATTTCAAGCTGAAGGGCGGCGTGATGGCCGGCGCCGACGAGATGGAAGCGATCGCGGCGATCAAGGCGCGCTTTCCCGACGCGCGCGCGACGCTCGACCCGAACGGCGCATGGTCGCTCGACGAGGCCGTCGCGCTGTGCCGCGGACAAGGCCATCTGCTCGCGTATGCGGAAGATCCGTGCGGGCCGGAAGGCGGTTATTCGGGCCGCGAGGTGATGGCCGAATTCCGCCGCGCGACGGGGATTCCGACCGCCACCAACATGATCGCGACCGACTGGCGGCAGATGGATCATGCGGTGCGGCTGCAGGCGGTCGACATTCCGCTCGCCGATCCGCATTTCTGGACGATGCAGGGCTCGGTGCGGCTCGCGCAGCTGTGCCGCGACTGGGGGCTCACCTGGGGTTCGCACTCGAACAACCACTTCGACGTGTCGCTCGCGATGTTCACGCATGCGGCGGCGGCCGCGCCCGGCACGATCACCGCGATCGATACGCACTGGATCTGGCAGGAAGGCGACGCGCGGCTCACGCGCGAGCCGCTCGCGATCGTCGGCGGCAAGGTGGCCGTGCCGGAACGGCCGGGGCTGGGCATCGAACTGGACATGGCGCAGGTCGAGGCCGCGCACGCGTTGTACAACGAGGTGGGCGGCACCGCGCGCGACGATGCGGTCGCGATGCGCTATCTGGTGCCGGGGTGGACGTATGATCCGAAGCGGCCGAGTTTCGGGAGGGTTTAGGGTGGAGTGGCGGGACGGCGGGTGGCGTGACGGGTGGCGGTTGCCAAACGCGGCAAACGGCCGCATTCTGCCGGCTGCCTGAATCGGCCTGCGCGGCGGGCGGTCGGGCGCCTTCGTCCATCCGCAAAAGAACACCCTCGCCATGACGTCATCCGAGCCGACACCGCGACAGATCATCGTCCTCGTGCTGTATTCAGTGCTGTGCCTGCCCGCGAGCATGACCGTCGCCGGGTATCTCGCGACCCGGATCACGCAGAACGTATCGAACTTCGAAGGCGGGGCGGGCTACGCGGCGCTGTGGTGGATCGTCATTCTGACCTGCGCGTTGTATGGACTATCGATCGCCCTCTGCGCGCTGCTGCGGAAGAGGACCGCGGTGCTCGCGGTCATGACGGCGGGGTTCGCCGTGTTGTCGGTGCCGACGTTCAGGGTGATCCATGAATTGGCGACTTAGCGCGCAGGCCGAGCGCCCGCGGACAAACAAAAAGGCCCGATCTCGCGATCGGGCCTTTCAAATTCCGTTGGTGGAGCGGAGGAGGATCGAACTCCCGACCTTCGCATTGCGAACGCGACGCTCTCCCAGCTGAGCTACCGCCCCAACAGTCGACCATCATACACACGCATTTCCGCGCTTGGCAATAGGGGTTACGTCACTCCCGTCGCGTTACTTCGACGGCGCCCCCGCAAGCACCCATTCAACCACCGAACGGACGTCGGCATCGCTCATGCGCGGATGCGCCGGCATCGGAATCGCGCCCCAGACGCCCGAGCCGCCGTCCTTCACCTTCTTCGACAGCTTGGCCACGGCCTGGGGATCGGACTTGTAGCGCGCGGCGATATCCTTGAACGACGGGCCGACGAGCTTGCGGTCGACCGCATGGCAGCCCATGCACGCGTTGCTGCGCGCCACCTTCAGGCCGTCGCCGACGTCCGCATGCGCGACGCCCAGCGTGCCGGCCGCGAACGCCGCGGCTGCGGCGCCCTGCGCCATCCATCGTTTCATCTGCTTCATCCGCATGCCCGTCATTGCGCCTTCGCCTTCGGATTGCCCGGATGCACGCTCGACGAATTCGAGATCGGCGCGGGCGACTGCAGCGGCGCGGACTGCACCGACGCGTCGGGCACCGCGCCGACCGTCGCGCTGTCCGCCGGCGCGGCGGCCGCCTGCGCGCCGGATGCGCCGCTCGCCGGCGACGCGTCCTGCAGCGCCTGCGCGTCCTGCGGCTTCACGTACTGGAACACCTTCACGACCTTCTCGACGCCCGGCACCTGGCTCGCGGCTTCCGCACCGCGATTGCCTTCGTCCACCGTCACGAGGCCCATCAGGTAAACATTGCCGCGTTCGCTGACGACCTTGTAGTAGTTCGCCGAGATGCCCTTCGTCGCGATCAGCTCCGACTTCACGCGCCCTTCGAGGTACGAGTCGTTCGCGCGCGACGATAGCGACGACGCCGGCTCGACCGACAGCTCGTTGACGATGCCGTTCACGTTGTTGATGCCGCGCACGATTTCCTCGGCGCGCTGCTTCGACGCATCGTTCGGCACTTCGCCCGTCAGCAGCACGCGACGGTTGAACACCGTCACGTTCACGTGCGACTGGTCCGGCAGCCCGTTGTTGATCTGCGTGAGCGACTTGACCTGGATCTCGCGATCCTCCGTCTGCGCGCCGAGCGTACGGCGATCGGTCGCGATCAGCGCGCCGCCGCCCGCCGCGGCGCCCACGACTCCGAGCACACAACCCTGCAGCGACACGGCGAGGCCCGCCGTCAGCGCGGCGAGCAGCGTGGTTCTGACGAGCGTCTGTTTGACGCGGCTTTGATTCATCGACGGCTCTCCTTCGTTCAATCCTCACCCAGCAGCATCGCGTCGATGCCGTCGCACAGGCAGTGGATGGTCAGCAGATGGACTTCGTGGATGCGCGCCGCGCGAACGGCGGGCACGCTGATCGGAATATCGGTGTCGGACAGCGCGGCCGCGACCGTGTGGCCGTTGCCGCCCGTCAATGCGACGACGGTCATCTCGCGCTCGTGCGCTTCGTCGATCGCCGCGAGCACGCGCGGCGATGCGCCACCCGCGTCGAGCACCAGCAGGACGTCGCCCGTCTGGCCCAGCACGCGCACCTGCTGCGCGAACAACTGCTCGACGGCCGCCGCGCCCGCGAGGCCGGCCTGCGACGCGTCGGTGGCCAGCGCGATCGCGGGCAAGCCCGGACGCTCGCGCTCGAAACCGCCGACGAGCGACGCGGCGAGGTATTGCGCGGCGGCGGCCGACGGGCCGTCGCCGCACGCGACGATCTTGTTGCCGTTCGCCAGTGCGGCGAACATCGCATCGACCGCGGCTGCGATCGGCAGCGACAGCGCGTCGGCCGCTTCGGCATGAAGCGCGGCGCTGTCGCGGAATTGTTGCTGAATACGTTCGACTGACATCGATTCCTGGTGAACTGGGCGCGCGGCACAACTCGCGCGACATCGTGGGTGCGGCGAGTTTACCGTACTCCGGCGCCCTCTCCGGGGGTCCGGCAAGAACTCTTTACATCTCGTCACAGCTCGCGGCTACGCGTCGTCGGTACGAAATGCGTCGCGCAGCCACGCGAGCCGTCCGGCCTCGAACGCGACGACGTCGAAACGGCACGCGGCGCCGGCGCCGTGCCGCGACCAGAACTGCAACGCGGCCGCGACCAGACGCCGCCGCTTGCGCCAGCCGACGCTCGCGGCCGCGCCGCCATGCCGGGTGCTGCGCCGCGCGCGCACCTCGACGAACACGAGCATGCCGTCGGGCTCGCGCATCACGAGATCGAGCTCGCCGCCGCGCATCGTCACGTTCGCGGCGACGAACCCGAGACCGCGGCGCTCGAGAAACTGCCGCGCGCGCTGCTCGAACGCCGCGCCGACCGGCTTGGATCGCGCCGCGCCGGAAAAGTTGTCGCCCGAAGGCGGCCGACCGCGTGCGCCTTCCGGCCCGGCCGGCGCCGCGTGGCACAATGCCGTCCTTGTTCCGTTCGTGCCGCGATTGCGTGCCTTGCCTGCCATGACTGCCCTCCTCGAACTCGCGCATACGCAGCACTACCCGGACGCCGCGCTCTACGTGGTCGCCACGCCGATCGGCAATACGGCCGACATCACGCTGCGCGCGCTGCACGTGCTCGGCCTCGCCGACCGCATCGCGGCCGAAGACACCCGCAACACGGGCCAACTGCTCGCCCGCTACGGGATCTCGAAACCGCTCGTCGCCGTGCACGAGCACAACGAACGCGAAGCCGCGCAGCGCGTGATCGAGCTGCTGCGTGGCGGCGAACGCGTGGCCTACGTGTCGGACGCCGGCACGCCCGGCATCTCGGACCCCGGCGCGCGGCTCGTCGACGCCGTGCGTGCCGCCGGCTTCACGGTGGTTCCGCTGCCGGGCCCGAGCGCGGCCGTGACCGCGCTGAGCGTGGCCGGCGACTGGGCCGGCGCGTTCACGTTCGCGGGCTTCCTGCCGCCGAAGGCGAAGCAGCGCGCGACCGCGCTGCAGGCGCTGGCCTCGCACCCGTACGCGCTGGTGTTCTATGAAGCACCGCACCGGATCGCCGAAACCGTCGCCGCGCTCGCCGACGCGTTCGGCCCCACGCGCCGGCTGCTGATCGCGCGCGAACTCACCAAGCTACACGAGGAGTTGTTCCAGGGCACCCTGGCCGAAGGACAGAGCTGGCTCGCCGGCGACGCGAACCGGCAGCGCGGCGAGTTCGTGCTGGTCGTCGAAGGCGCGCCGGCGGCAAGCGGCGAAGCCGACGATACCGCGCACGACGCGCTGCTCAGGCTGCTGCTGGAAGAGGTGCCGGTGAAGAGCGCGGCGAGGCTCGCGGCCGCGCTCACGGGTGCGTCGCGCAACACGCTGTATGCGCGTGCGCTCGTGCTGAAGGAAGGCTGACGCGCGACGCCGGCGCGCGGAAACGACGAAGGGCTGCCGGCAGGCAGCCCTTCGTGCATGAGCGGACGATCCGCCGCGTTACTTCGCCGAGATCGACGCGAACATTTCGTCGCGCGCCTCGCGCGCTTCCTGCGGCGACAGCCCTTCGATCTTCACGCGGCCCGTGCCGGCGTGCACGAGGCCGATCACCTTGGCCGCCGCGTACGACAAGTCGAGCACGCGGCCGCGCTTGAACGGCCCGCGATCGTTGACCTTCACGACGACCCACTTGCCGGTCGATGCGTTCGTCACCTTGATGTACGACGACAGCGGCAGCGTGCGGTGCGCGGCGGTGAACGCATTCATGTTGAAGCGCTCGCCGTTCGCGGTGCGGCGGCCGTGAAAATCCCGCCCGTACCACGATGCGCGGCCGGTCTGGCGGAAATCGGATACGTCCTTGCCGTCGATCGGCTCGGCGTCCGCCAGCGACGACTTCTTCGCGTCCTTGCTGTCGGCGGCCGGCATCGATGCCAGCGCGGAATCGAAATTGAGCGGCTGCTTGTCGTCGTCCGCCTTCGCGGCAGCGGCCGTCTTGTCGACCGCCTTCTTCTGGCTCACGCTGCCGGTGGTCTGGCTGGGTGGCACCGCACAGCCCGTCAGCGCAAAAAATAATGCAATGGTTCCGAATCGGCTCGGAAAACGTAAATTCATCGACGTGTCGCCTTCTGGTTCGGGCCGCATCGATACAACGCTGCTTCACAACGCAGCGATGCGGCCCGGACGGCAAATGCGTGCACGCCCCGCTCGAGTGCGAGCAGGCGGCTAGCATGGGCGCGGCGTTCGTCTAGGCCGCAACCGTCCTGATTAGCTTTCACGTCTGGCGCAACCTGTCCCCAACAGCCTGACCAGACCCCACATGCCGCCATCGAACATGGCTTCACGTTCGCGCGCGTCGATACGACCAACGCACAGGAACGGCGGCACAGGCCTCATCCGGCGGCGCGGCAGCAGGGCCGCAGACGGGCGCGCAGCACCCGGCCGGACAAGACGTGAGCACCGAATGCTCGGTGCTGGATACACCGCCGGACTCCCCGGCGGCCGATGCTTGACGGTGAATCGGATGCCTCGTTTAACGGGGCCGAAACACCAGCGAATTGCGTGAAATTCACGCGCAATGGGGCGCATTATACATAAATCAAAACCTTGTCTCGAAAAGCGCCCCCGGCGGACCATTGATTCTCGCTATGGCTGTAACAATCGACATGCTCCGGGAATGCCCTCATCCGCACGCCGCGGCATGCGTCGCACGCACGGCAGGCGGCGCGCGCGACCGGTACAATCGGTCCTTTTAGCCGCCGGTGCCTCCATGAAAGTCACGCTCATTCCGGTCACGCCATTCCAGCAGAACTGTTCGCTGCTCGTCTGCGAGAAGACGGGCCGCGCCACCGTCGTCGATCCGGGCGGCGATCTCGACCGGATCGAACAGGAAGTCGCGCGGCAGAACGTGCAGGTCGAGAAGGTGCTGCTCACGCACGGGCACATCGATCACTGCGCGGGCGCGAAGACGCTCGCGACGCGCTACGGCGTGCCGATCGAGGGGCCTCAGGAAGAAGAGCGCTTCTGGATCGAGAAGCTGCCGATGCAGAGCGAACGCTTCGGCTTTCCGGCCGCCGACAGCTTCGAGCCCGACCGGTGGCTGAACGACGGCGACACCGTGCAGTTCGGCGACGAGACGCTCGAGGTCTATCACTGCCCGGGTCACACGCCCGGCCACGTCGTGTTCTTCAGCCGCGCGCATCGCGTCGCGATCGTCGGCGACGTGCTGTTCGCGGGCTCGATCGGCCGGACCGATTTCCCGCGCGGCAATCACGAGGATCTCGTCCGTTCGATCAAGGAAAAGCTGTGGCCGCTCGGCGACGACGTCACGTTCGTGCCCGGTCACGGCCCGGTGTCGACGTTCGGCGACGAGCGCCGCACGAACCCGTTCGTGTCGGACAAGGTATTCGGATGAACCAGACCGCCATCCCGGAAATTTACGTCAGCACCGACGTCGAAGCCGACGGCCCGATTCCCGGTCCGCACTCGATGCTGAGCTTCGCGTCGGCCGCCTATACCGAGGACAAGCAGCTGATCGCGACGTTCTCGGCAAACCTCGAGACCCTGCCCGGCGCGCACGCGCACCCGGTGCAGGAGGCCTGGTGGAAGACCGAACCCGAAGCGTGGGCCGCGTGCCGGCGCGACCTGCAGACGCCCGAGACGGCGCTGGTCGCCTATGTCGAATGGGTCGAGGCGCTGCCCGGCAAGCCGGTGTTCGTCGCGATGCCGGCCGGCTTCGATTTCACGTTCATGTTCTGGTACATGATGCGTTTCGCGGGGCGCTGCCCGTTCTCGTGGTCGGCGCTCGACATCAAGACGCTCGCGTTCGCGATGACGGGCCTGCCGTACCGCAAGGCGATCAAGCCGCGCTTTCCGAAGCACTGGTTCGACGACCATCCGCACACGCACGTCGCGCTCGACGACGCGATCGAGCAAGGCGCGCTCTTCTGCAACATGCTCGCCGACCTGCGCCGTCAGCAGGCCGCGCTCGCGGGTCTGGCCGTGTCGGATACCGATCGGTCGGATCGCGCGGGGGCGGGACAAAATCCCACGGATCCGCGAGCAAATTAGCGAATCTCGCTCAACGGCGCGTCGCCAGATTGCCTTTCCTTCCCCGGCCCTCTAACATTCAGCGTGTTGTAGCTGCCGCATGGAGGCGCAGGTGACGCTCGATTCCTTTTCGCAAAAAATCCTTCGCCTGTTGCAGCTCGACGCGCGCCGTTCCGTGCAGGAAATCTCCGATCAGGTCGGGCTGTCGAGCACACCGTGCTGGCGCCGCATCAAGGACATGGAGCAGTCGGGCGTGATCCAGCGCTACACGGCGCTGCTCGATCGCGAGAAGCTCGGCCTGCACGTCTGCGCGCTCGCGCACGTGCACCTGACGCGCCACAACGAAGGCGGCGTCGAGCAGTTCGAGCGCGAGATCGCGACCTGCCCGGAAGTCACCGAGTGCTACAGCACGACCGGCGAAGCCGATTACATCCTCAAGATCGTCGCGCCGGACATCAAGGCCTACGACGTGTTCCTGCACGAACGCATCTTCAAGATTCCGGCCGTGTCGCAGGTGCGCACGAGCGTCGTGCTGCGCGAAATCAAGTTCGACACGCAACTGCCGCTGTAACGCGCGGGCCCGCCCCTGCGGCCGGCCCCGTTCGCGGCTGCCGGCTGCCGCTCAGGTCTGCACGGGCAACGTGCGCGTGAAGCCGATCCGGCGCGCACCGAACTCGCGCTTCAGCGTCTCGACGTCGAGCCGACCGGCCAGCGCCGCATCGGCGTCGCGCGGGTCGCTGTCGAGCGTCACGTCGACCTCGAGCCCCGTACTCAGGTAATGCAGGTTGATCGCCGCCGCGTGCAACCCGCGCTGCGCGAGCGCGGCCTCGAGCCGGGCCGCGAGCTCGCCGCGCGGCGGCAGCGCGAGCGCCGGACGGCGCGCCGCGTCGTTCTCGGGGTCGACATGGATCAGCGCATCCAGCACGCGCGGGTCGGACAGCACGCGCGCCCGCGCGGTTTCGGCGATGTAATGCCCTTCGGAGACGGAGATCTTCGGATCGACGAGGATGTGCGCATCGACGAGCGCGGCGTCGCCCATCTTGCGCGTGCGCAGGTCGTGCACGTCGCGCACGCCGGGCGTCGCGGCGAGCAGCGCGCGGATCTCGGCCGTGTCGGCCGTATCGAGCGCGCGGTCGGAGAGGTCCTGCAACGCGTCATAGCCGAACGTCCAGCCCATGCGCGCGACCATGAAGCCGACGATCGCCGCCGCGATCGGGTCGAGCAGCCGCACCCCGGCCAAGCTGCCGACGATGCCGATCGCGACGACGAGCGACGACGCGGCATCCGAACGCGCATGCCACGCGTTGGCGACGAGCATCGCCGAGCGCACGCGCCGCGCTTCGCGCAGCATGTAGCGGAACAACGCTTCCTTCGACACGAGCACCGTCAGCGCAACGATCAGCGCGGAAAAATGCACGGCCGGAATGTTTTCGAGATTAACGAGGCGGTCGCCGGCGCGCCAGAGCATGCCGATACCGACCGCAATCAGGATCGCGCCGAGAAACAGCGACGCGACCGTCTCGTAGCGGCTATGGCCGTAATTGTGGTCGGCATCCGGCGATGCGCCGCTATGCCGATTCGCAACCAGCACGACAAAATCCGAGATCAAATCGGAAATCGAATGCACACCGTCAGCAATCAATGCCTGCGAATGCGCAATCACGCCGACGACGATCTGAAATGTCGCAAGCACGACATTCAGGACAATACTGACGAGCGTGCTCTTGCGCGCGACTGCGTGCTTATCCGCGCTCTGCGCGTCGCCGGAAAACGTGGACATGAAATATGAGATATCGGTGTGCGAGTCGTAATTCTATCAAAGGCGCCCCGCGAGCCCAGCCAATACCCACAAATTTCTCATTTAAATCAACCGCTTATACGAACGTGTCGCATTTTCATTCACGCGACACATGCTTACGTTTTCATGACGGCGCAGCGGGGCGCTGCCGGCGTCCGGAAACAAAAAAGCCGCGCTCCTCGACGGACACGCGGCTCTCTTGAAGAGCGGGCAACCTAAACGAACGTTTAAATCGCAAACTGATCGCGGTTCTTGCCGGCGATCCAGCGCGGCGGCTTGCCACGCCCCGACCACGTCGCGCCCGTTTCCGGATCGCGGTATTTGGCCGCCACGCCTGCGCGCGGACGACCGACCTTGCCGGCCTTCGCGCGGCTGAGACCGAGTTCGGCGAGCGAAAAGCCGTAGTCGGCAATTTTCTGCTTCACGTCATTCAGCACTTCAGCGTATTCACGCGACTTCGCTTCTTCGATTTGCTTCTCCAGCTTCTCCCGCTGGGCCAGCAGGTCCTTGTAAGAAGACATAGTTTCCCTTTCTATCTATCTGACCAATGGCGCCGGTCTGCAGCCAGCTCACCATTCATGAAATATATGTGCCTCGGATTTTCGAAGGCAGAGATTAGCACAAAAAAGATTTGATAGAAGCGAGATTCATGAAAATCCCGAGGCCAATTTGAATTCGCGCATGTCATTTTGACCGGCCGCGGCCTTTTCTCAAATTTTTACGCTCCTGCATAGAGATTAGGACATTAGCGATCGACTATTCGGTCTATCAACATACGCAATTACCCTGCATTCAAGAAAATCAAAGCTTTCATCGGACGACAGTTTTGCAAAAACCACATGACGCAGTTTGCTAAACGGACAAATCCCTGACCCGTGACGTCACGTCACATCCTTTGCGCAGGCGATCAGCCGCTCGTGCAGCGCACCGGTATCGGCCGAAGGCGACTCGAACGGCGTGCGCACGCGGCGCCCGTCGCATCGCCAGTCCGCGCCATGGCGATCGACGCCGAGCAGGTCGAGCCCGTCGCGGTGTGCGTCGCTCGCCTCGTAGGCACGCCACAGCGCCTGTTCGTCATCGAATGCGAGCGGCGGCAGCGCATCGAGAGGCGTGCCGTCGACCCAGCCCATCCGCCCGAACCCGCCGATATAGCGCAGCCGCTCGATCTCGAGCGCCCAGAACGCGAAATCGCCGAGCGCGAGATAGCGCGCGGCGTCCGGCTCGTAGCGCAGGTAACGCGCGGTGACGTGCGGATCGTCGCCGAGCGGCACGAACCGGCCCAGCAGCGTCGCGCGCTCGGCATTCAGGACCTCGCCGCCGCTCGCATCGACGACGAGGAAACCCGCACGCGGATCGGCGGCGAGATTGCGCGTGTGCTCGGCCAGGCCGCTCACCAGGATCACGGGCCGATGGCTTGCATCGGGTGCAAACGGCACGACCGTCGGGTACGGGAAGCCCTGCGGTTCGCGCGCATGGGTGGCGAGCGTGCCGAGCGCGCAGCGGTGCAGCAGATGCAAGGCGAAGGCGGGATCGATGTTCAAGGGGGAACTCCTGCGGTCGAAAGGCGGCGCGGCGGGCATCGCATCGATGTTACCCCGCGCTCGCCGTACGCTGCGCATCGGCCGAACGGCCAAAGAACGGCCGATGCGACACCGGGCCGCCGCAGGATGGCCCGATCGCCTGGGCATCGACCGAACGGCCATCGCCCGGCAAGAACGTAAGCGGTTCGATAGAATCGGACAGATCCGACGGGCGCCGTGTGCGCCCGCGCATTTTCCTGGCGAGCCTTCCCGTGTCCGAATCCTCCTCTCCCGAATCGTCGTCCCCGTTCGCCGCGCCGCCCGACGCGCATCGCGTGCTGCCGCTGCCGGCCCGCCAGCGAGCGCGCACGGCGTCGATGGCGCTATTCTTCGTCGCCGGCATGATGTACGCGTCGTGGGGCGTGCACGTGCCGACCGTGCGCGACAAGTTCGCGCTGAGCCCCGGGCTGCTGTCGATCGCGCTGTTCGCGGTCGCCGGCGGATCGATCGCCGCGATGCTGACCATCGCGCGCTGGATCGCGCGCGTCGGCTCGCGCACCGCGTGCCTCGCCGGCGGGCTGGTGATGTCCGCATGCGCGGCGCTGATCCTCGTCGTGCCCGACTACTGGATGCTGCTTCCGGTGCTCGCGCTGTTCGGCTTCTCGATGGCGACGCTCGACGTCGCGATGAACGCCGAGGCCAGCGCGGTCGAAATCGCGCTCGGCAAGCCGATCATGTCGTCGCTGCACGGGATGTTCAGCATCGGCGGGATGGCCGGCGCGGCGGCCGGCGGCGCGCTGCTGTCGGCCGGCATGGCGCCGGTCGCGCATCTCGCGCTCGCGGCGGCGGTGAGCGCCGCGGTGCTCGTGGCCGCGAGCCCGGCCGTGCTGCCGCACGTGCCGCATCACGAACAAGCGCACGGCGGCGGCAACCGCTGGCGCTCGCCCGCGCTGTGGATGCTCGGCGGCATCGCGCTGATCGCGCTGATCGCCGAAGGCGCGATGTACGACTGGGCGACGGTCTACATGCGCGACGTCGTCGCGGCGAGCCCCGCGCTCGCGAGCGCCGCGTACGCGGCATTCTCGGGCGGAATGGCCATCGCGCGCTTCGCGGGCGACGCCGTGCGCGCCCGCTTCGGCGCGCCGCAGCTCGTGTTCGCGAGTGCGTCGCTCGCGTGCGCGGGGATGATCGGCGCGCTGCTGCTGCCGAATCCGGTCGCGGTGCTGACGGGTTTCACGCTGATGGGTCTCGGGCTGGCCAACATGATGCCCGTGCTGTTCGCGGCCGCCGCGCGCGTGAAAGGCATCCACGCGGCCGAAGGGCTCGCGCACGTGGCCGGGCTCGCGTATTTCGGGCTGCTGTTCGGTCCGGTCGTGATCGGCGCGGTCGCGCAGGCCGCGAACCTGACGATCGGCCTGTCGGTCGTCGCACTGTGCGCGGCGCTCGTCGCGCTCGTCGCGCCAAGGGTGCTCGCGCACCTGAAGATCTGACGGCGCGGCGGCGCACGCCGGCCCAAAAAGAAAGCGCGCATGCGTGGCCGCATGCGCGCTTTCACCCCTGCTGTTGACCGCCGGTCGCGTTACATCTTCACTTCGTCGAGCAGCGACTTCTTGCCGCTCTTGTAGTTGTACAGCGAGATCACGCCGTGCTGCAGGTCGCCCTTCGAGTCGAAGGTCGTCGTGCCGATCACGCCCGTGTACTTCGTCGCCGGCATCGCCGCGAGGATCTTCGCCGGGTCCGTCGAGTCCGCGCGCTTCATCGCGTCGGCGATGATGTACACGGCGTCATACGTGAACGGTGCGTAGATCTGGATCGGCTGGCCGAAGCGCTTCTCGTACTTCGCCTTGAACGCGGCACCGCCCGGCATCTTCTCGAGCGACGCACCGGCCTCCGAGCACACGACGTTGTCGGTCGCGTCGCCGGCCAGGTCGGCCAGCTTCTCCGTGCACACGCCGTCGCCCGCGAAGATCTTCGCGCGCAGGCCGAGCTGCTTCGCCTGTTTCGCGAACGGGCCGCCGGTGGCGTCCATGCCGCCGTACATGATCGCGTCCGGGTTCTCGCCCTTGATCTTGGTCAGAATCGCGCGGAAGTCGACCGCCTTGTCGTTCGTCGCGTCGTGCGACATCACCTTCAGGCCGAGCGCCTTCGCCTTCTTCTCGAACTCGTTCGCGAGACCCTGGCCGTACGCGGTCGAATCGTCGACCACCGCCACGCTCTTGATCCCCTTCGAGTGCGCGTAGTTCGCCAGCGCCGGGCCCTGCTGCGCATCGGTCGCGACCACGCGGTAGGTGGTCTTGAAGCCTTGCTGCGTGTACGCCGGGTTGGTCGCCGACGGCGAGATCTGCACGATGCCCGCATCGCTGTAGATCTTCGAGGCCGGGATCGACGTGCCCGAGTTCAGGTGGCCGACCACCGCGACGACCTTGTCGTCGACGAGCTTCTGCGCAACCTGCGTCGCCTGCCGCGGGTCGGCGGCGTCATCCTGCGGATCGAGTTGCAGCGTGATCTTCTGGCCGCCGATCGTGAGACCCTTCGCGTTGATTTCCTCGACGGCGAGACGCGCGCCGTTTTCGTTGTCCTTGCCCAGGTGTGCAATGCCGCCCGTCAACGGCGCGACGTGGCCGATCTTGACGACTTGATCGGCGGACGCGTTGCTTGCAGCTGCAGCGCACAGCATCGCCGCTGCGGTGATCGGCAACAGCTTTTGCATCTTGATATTCATGTAAGTCTCCAGTTCGGTCCCAAAAAACGCCATCGCCCGGTGCCCCGCTGCCATCCCCGTGTTTGCCATCACTGGACGATTCGCCGGTTGCATCGTTCATGCACTTGGCCTCAAGCACGTGAAAACCGCCGCTTTTAGCGGCCGCCCGCCCGTACTTGCGCGCAAGTGTAGGTGATCAAATTAATTTGTGGGACTTTTTTGGGGTAGTGGTAACACTACCGATATGCGTGCTTTGGAAGGATGACTCGAATAACGCTGCAAGCCCCGACGGATAAGGGTTTCCGCTAAGTCGGGAGCGACTTTCGAAAGGTCGTTTCAACCTATTCGCGAGGGCATTTCGATTCGGTATTTTGTGCCCTGGATCGTTGAATGAAACGCGCGTGACACCACGCGCGTTTCGTCGTCCGGTATCGATCGTTCTGGCGGATGAAGCAGCGGTCAGGCGGCCGCTGCACGCCATTCGGCGTCGAGCGCGGCGACCAGTTGCGACGTCGTCAGCGCATCGCCGCGCCGCCGCGCGAGCGGCGCGCCCTGTCCGGCCCACAGCGACAGGTAGTCGCCGTCGTTCGCGCGCGCGGCGGCCTGGCGCAGCGGCTGGGTCAGCGCGTTCTGTATCGGATACGGTGCGGCGTCCGCCACGTGCTCGCCGAGCCGCGCCATCAACGCGTTGCGCAGCCCGCGTGCATGACGGCCGGTGATCGCGCGCGTGACCTGCGTCGACGTATCGGCGCTCGCGAGCAGCCGCGCCTTCCAGTCCGCCGCGATCGCGCTTTCCGCGCACGTGAGGAACGCGGTGCCAAGTTGCGCGCCCTGCGCGCCGAGCGCGAGCACGGCCGCGATGCCGCGGCCGTCCATGATCCCGCCCGCGGCGAGCACGGGCAGGCCCGTCGCGTCGACGAGCTGCGGCACGAGCGCGAGCGTGCCGATCAGCGCATCGTCGGCGGAACCGATGAAGGTGCCGCGATGGCCGCCCGCCTCGGCGCCTTGCGCGGAGATCGCGTCGGCGCCGGCCGCCTGCCACGCGAGCCCTTCGGCCACGTGCGTCGCGGTGCCGATCACATACGTGCCGGCGGCTTTCAGGCGTGCGACGTCGGCCGCGTCGAGCACGCCGAACGTGAAGCTCGCGACCGGCACGCGCAGCGCAACGAGCGCATCGAGCTGCGCGCGGAAATCGGGCGCGTAGCGCGCGGGCGCCGTGCCCGGCGGCAAGCCGAGCGTGGCGTTCAACGGATCGATTGCGGCCAGCGCGCGCGCGACGGTCGCCGCGTCGGGCGCAGCTTCATCGGGCAGCACGAACAGGTTGATCGCGAACGGGCGATCGGTCGCCCCGCGGATCGCGGCGACTTCGGCTTCGATACGTTCGGGCGCGAGCGCGCCGGCGCCGAGGCTGCCGAGCGCACCGGCATTCGACGCGGCCGCGACCATCGCGGTCGTGGTCGCGCCGACCATCGGCGCCTGCACGAGCGGCAGGCGCAGGCCGAAGCGTTCGGAAAAGGGCGTGGAAAACGAGCGGACAGACATGGCGAATCCTTCGAAGACGATGCGCGAAAGCGCTTTGTAAAGGCCGACACATCGACTGTATCGAAGCGGGCCGGCGCCGAAAAATGAATAATCGAGATCGAAACGATCGCTGCGCGAGAAGCGGCCGCGCGCGCTGCAGCACCGGACGATCGGTGGCACACTAGGCCGCCCTCTATTCATTCCCCGGGGCGCCTCGCGCACCCCGTACGCCAGGAGTTCAAAACGTGACTGCCCAATGGATCGACATCCCGACCGGTAACGACAGCTTCGGCGGCTATCTTGCACTGCCCAAGCGCGGCAAGGGCCCTGCCGTCATCATCATCCAGGAAATCTTCGGCGTGAACGCGCACATCCGTTCGGTCGCCGACCAGTACGCGGCCGACGGCTTCGTCGCGCTCGCGCCGGACGTGTTCTGGCGCACGCAGCCGCGCGTCGAGCTGACCTACGACGGCGCGGATCGCGACAAGGGCATCGAGCTGATGAAGAAGACCGACGTGGGTCTCGCGGTCGCGGACATCGGCGCGGCGGCCGACGCGTTGCGCGCACGCCCCGAAGTGGGCGGCAAGCTCGCCGCGATCGGCTACTGCTTCGGCGGCCAGCTCGCGTACCGCGCGGCGGCGACCGGCAAGCTCGACGCGGCGGTGTCCTATTACGGCGGCGGCATCCACAACGCGCTCGATCTCGCCGGTCAGATCAAGCAGCCGATCCTGTTCCATTACGCGGAAAACGACCACGGCATTCCGCTCACCGCCGTCGACCAGGTGAAGGCCGCGTTCGCCGGCCACGGCGATGCGTCGTTCCACGTGTACCCGGGCGCCGAGCACGGCTTCAACTGCACGGACCGCGCCTCGTACAACCAGCGCGCGGCGGCGCTCGCGCACGGCCGCACGTTGACCTTCCTCGCCGAGCACCTCTAAAAAGGCACGGCCGCGGGCCCGCCACGCCGGGCCCGCGTTATGCTCGCACCATCGCCACGCGTGTCAACGGGGGGCCGCGATGCACTCGGACTATCTCGCGCACGATGCAATCGGCCTCGCCGCGCTCGTGCGCGAACGCCGCGCAAGCCCGCGCGAGCTGCTCGACGCCGCGATCGGCCAGGCCGAAGCGGTCAACGGCGCGATCAACGCGATCGTGCTGCAGGACTACGAAGCCGCGCGCCAGCGTGCGGCGGCCGCGCCCGAGCCGGGCGCCGACGCGCCGTTCGCGGGCGTCCCGTATCTCGTCAAGGATCTCGGCGCGGCGGTCGCCGGGCTGCCGCTGTCGATGGGCAGCCGGCACTACCGTTACTTCGTGCCGGCCGACGATTCGCCGGTGATCGCGCGCAGCCGCGCGGCGGGCCTCAACGTATTCGGCAAAACCAACACGTCCGAGATCGGCCAGATGCCGTACACGGAACCGGAACTGTTCGGTGCGTGCCGCAACCCGTGGAACCTCGATCACACGCCCGGCGGTTCGAGCGGCGGCGCGGCGGCGGCCGTCGCGGCCGGCATCGTGCCGCTCGCGCATGCGTCCGACGGCGGCGGCTCGATCCGCATTCCGGCGTCGTGCTGCGGGCTGTTCGGCCTGAAGCCGAGCCGCAACCCGGTGCTCGTCGACCTGCCGTCGAACGGCGAACTCGTCGTCCAGCACGCGGTATCGCGCAGCGTGCGCGACAGTGCGCTGCTGCTCGACGTGACGACCGGCCAGACACTGCCGCCCGGCGCGCCCGGCACCTTCCTCGGCGCGCTCGATACGCCGCCCGGCCCGCTGCGGATCGGCCTCGTCGTCGATCCGATGCTCGCGCCGGCGCTCGCCGACGACACGCGCGCGGCGCTCGACGATGCGGCCGCGCTGCTCGAATCGCTCGGCCATCACGTCGAGCCGGCGACGCTGCCAATCGACTACGCGCGCGCGGCCGAAACCTTCCTGACGCTGTGGGCGACGATCGCCGAGGACATGGTGCTCGGCGCGCGCGAACTGACCGGCCGCACGCCGCGGCGCGGCGAGTTCGAGGCCGCGACCTGGGCGATGGCGGTGGTCGGCCGCCGCCTCGCGCGCACGCGGTTGCCCGACGTGCTCGAATGGCAGCGCCAGCTCACCGTGCAGGTCGCCGGCCTCGTGTCGCGCTACGACGCGATCCTGTGCGCGTCGCTCGCCGGGCCGCCGGTGAAAATCGGCGAATTGCAGCCGACGCCGTTCGAATCCGCGCAGATGAAGCTGCTCGCCGCGCTGCCGGTGAAACCGCTGCTGAAGGAAATGCTCGCGAAGTCGTCGGAGAAGGCGTTCGCGTGGGCCGGCTGCACCGAGCTGTTCAACCTGACCGGCCAGCCGGCGATGTCGGTGCCGCTGTACTGGAATGCGCGCGGGCTGCCGATCGGCGTGCAGTTCGCCGCGCGCCATGCCGACGACGCGTTGCTGCTCCGGCTCGCGCGGCAGCTCGAACAGGCGCGGCCGTGGTTCGACCGCCGCCCGCCGCTGATGCAGGCGCAGCGCTGACGCGCGCACGTTTGCGCCACGCGCCACGCGCCACGCGTCGCCCGTCACGATAAAAAAAGCCCCGCCGGCACGAACCGGCGGGGCCGTTGCGCATGCAACCGCGTGACGGCGCTTATACCGCGAGCCGTTCGCAGATCGTCCGCGTCGCGGCCGCCGCATTCAGCGTGTAGAAGTGCAGCCCCGGCACGCCCGCGTCGATCAGGCGCTGACACAGGCTCGTGACGACGTCCGCGCCGAACGCACGGATCGACTCGCGATCGTCGCCGAAGCTCTCGAGCCGGCGCGCGACCCAGCGCGGCACTTCGGCGCCGCACATCTCGGAGAAGCGCATCAGCTGCGAGAAGTTCGTGATCGGCATGATGCCCGGCACGATCGGCACGTCCACGCCCAGCTTGCGCGCATCGTCGACGAAGCGGAAATACGCGTCCGCGTTGAAGAAATACTGCGTGATCGCGGAATTCGCGCCGGCTTTCACCTTGCGCGCGAAGTTCTCGAGATCGGCCTTCGGCGACCGCGATTGCGGGTGGTACTCCGGGTAGCCGGCGACCTCGATGTGGAACCAGTCGCCATGCTCGGCGCGGATGAAGCTGACGAGCTCGGACGCATAGCGCAGCTCGCCGACCGCGCCCATCCCCGACGGCAGGTCGCCGCGCAGCGCGACGATGTGCCGGATGCCGTGCGAGCGGTACTGGTCGAGAATCGCGCGCAGGCTGTCGCGCGACGAGCCGATGCACGACAGGTGCGGCGCGGCCTCGAGGCCGTCCTTCTGCATGTCGAGCACGGTATCGAGCGTGCCCTGCTGCGTCGATCCGCCGGCGCCGAACGTCACGGAGACGAATTTCGGCTTCAGCGGCAGCAGCTGCGCGCGCGTGGCGCGCAGCTTCTCGACGCCGTCCGCCGTCTTCGGCGGGAAGAATTCAAACGAGAGTTCGATCGGTTTCATGATTCGATGGGGTTGGGCCCGTGCCCGCCCTCAGCCGATGTCGCGCTGGCCGAAGATCAGGGCGGACAGCAGCCACGACACGATGCTGTACAGGATCGAACCGAAGAACGCGGACCAGAACCCCGACACCTCGAAGCCCTTCAGCAGCGACGACGCGAACCAGAAGCACAGCGCGTTCACGACGAGGATGAAAACCCCGAGCGTGACGATCGTGACGGGCAGCGTCAGCAGGATCAGCACCGGCCGGATCACCGTGTTGATCAGCCCGAGCACGACCGCGATGATCAGCGCGGTGCCGAAGCTCTTGATGTGGATCGACGGCACGAGGTACGTGATGATCAGCAACGCGAGCGCGTTGATGACCCAGGTGAGGATGACGCTCATGGAGGGCTCCGGTTCGGTTGTCGATCGGTACGATCGGTGAGCGCCGCCGCGCCGTGCGCCCGCAACGGGCGCGCACGGCGCGGCGGCAGCGCATCAATAGCGGTAGTGGTTCGGCTTGAACGGGCCGTCCTTCTGCACGCCGATGTACGCGGCCTGCTCGTCCGACAGCACCGACAGGTTCGCGCCGATGCGCGCCAGGTGCAGGCGCGCGACCTTTTCATCGAGATGCTTCGGCAGCACGTACACCTTGTTCTCGTACTGCTCGCCGCGCGTGAACAGTTCGATCTGCGCGAGCGTCTGGTTCGCGAACGAGTTCGACATCACGAACGACGGGTGACCGGTCGCGCAGCCGAGGTTCACAAGGCGGCCTTCGGCCAGCAGGATCACGCGCTTGCCGTCCGGGAAGATGATGTGGTCGACCTGCGGCTTGATGTTTTCCCACTGGTACTGGCGCGTCGACGCGACGTCGATTTCCGAGTCGAAGTGGCCGATGTTGCAGACGATCGCGTTGTGACGCATCGCCTTCATGTGATCGTGGTTGATCACGTGGTAGTTGCCGGTCGCCGTCACGAAGATGTCGGCCTTGTCCGCCGCGTATTCCATCGTCACGACGCGGTAGCCTTCCATCGCCGCCTGCAGCGCGCAGATCGGATCGATTTCGGTGACCCACACGGTCGCGCCCAGGCCGCGCAGCGATTGCGCGCAACCCTTGCCCACGTCGCCGTAGCCCGCGACGACCGCGACCTTGCCCGCGATCATCACGTCGGTCGCGCGCTTGATGCCGTCGACGAGCGACTCGCGGCAGCCGTACAGGTTGTCGAACTTCGACTTCGTGACCGAATCGTTCACGTTGAACGCCGGGAACGGCAGGCGGCCGTCCTTTTCCATCTGGTACAGGCGATGCACGCCGGTCGTCGTTTCTTCGGTCACGCCCTTGATGTGCGCGAGGCGCTTCGAGTACCAGTTCGCGTCGACGTCGAGGTGCGCCGCGATCGACTTGTACAGCGCGACCTCTTCCTCGTTGGTCGGCTTCGCGATCACCGAACGGTCCTTCTCGGCCTTCGAGCCGAGGATCAGCAGCAGCGTGGCATCGCCGCCGTCGTCCAGGATCATGTTCGCGAATTCGCCGTTCGGCCATTCGAAGATGCGGTGCGAGAACTCCCAGTATTCGTCGAGCGATTCGCCCTTGAACGCGAACACCGGCGTGCCGGCTTCGACGATCGCGGCCGCCGCGTGATCCTGCGTCGAGAAGATGTTGCACGACGCCCAGCGCACGTCGGCGCCGAGCGCCTTCAGCGTCTCGATCAGCACGCCCGTCTGGATCGTCATGTGCAGCGAGCCGGCAATGCGCGCGCCCTTCAGCGGCTGCTGCGCCTTGTATTCGTCGCGGATCTGCACGAGGCCCGGCATTTCGGTCTCGGCGATGTTCAGTTCCTTGCGGCCCCAGCCGGCCAGCGCCATGTCGGCGACGACGTAATCGTGGGAAGCCTTGGAATCGATAATGGCGTTCATCACGCCCTCCTTTCTAAAAAGTTTCTAGATTGGTGACGTGAGCGCCGTTCAGGAAGCGGGGCCGGCGCGGAAAAATCGCTGCACGGCTGCTTGGTGAAGCCTTCCGAGCCTGGCGGACGCTGGATGGTCCGTCGCAACGCTCCTCGGAAAACGGAGGGGATTGTAGCAAATCGGCGCGCGAAATGCGCAAGCGCCGAGCAACCGCGGCACGGGCGCGCGGCGTCGGCGCGCGCGGCCGTTCCAAAGGGTCAGGACTCGGCGCCGACCCACGCCTGTTCGCGCAGCCGCGCACGCAGGCGCGCGACGGCCTGGCTGTGCAACTGGCACACGCGCGATTCGCTCACCTCGAGCACCGCACCGATCTCGCGCAGATTCAGACCCCGTTCGTAGTACAGCGACATCAGCAGCTTCTCGCGCTCCGGGAGCCGCTCGATCGCCTCGACGAGCGCCTCGCGCAGGTGCTCGTCGAGCAGCGCCGACAGCGGATCGGCGTGATCGACGCGATAGCGGTCGAGAAACGGCTCGTCGTCGGCCGCGCGGTCGAAATCCTCGTAGTAGATGAGCTGGCTGCCGTGCAGGTCCTGCAGCATCCCCTGGTATTCGTCGAGCGGCATGTTCAGGTGCTGCGCGATCTCGGTCTCGCTCGCCGAGCGGCCGAGGTGCTGCTCGACCTGGTGCACCGCGTGCTCGACCTCGCGCGACGTCTTGCGCAGGCTGCGCGGCAGCCAGTCGTTGCTGCGCAGCTCGTCGAGCATCGCGCCGCGGATGCGCTGCGTCGCGTAGGTCTCGAACTGCGCGCCCTGGTCTTCCTTGTAGCGGCCGGCCGCGTCCATCAGGCCGATCATGCCGGCCTGGATCAGATCGTCGAGATCGACGCTCGCCGGCATCTTCGCGACGAGCTGCAGCCCGAGGCGGCGCACGAGCGGCGCGTATTGCGCGAGCACGTCGGCCTGGGACATCTTTCCTTGAGCGTTGTACATCATGGCTCCCTCCTTCGGGTGGCGCTCACGCGGCGTGTGCCGCGCCCGCCTCGTACGACGGCTTGCCGCCGGCGTGGACCGCGCGGCCCGCGCCCGAACGCGGGCGCATCGGCCAGTACAACAGGTCGGCGGCAATCTGCCGGTAGTCGCGCGCGGCCGCCGACGACGGGAACGCGTCGACCACCGCATGCATCAGTTCGCGGGCGTGCTCGACGAGCGGATCGGCGCTCACGCAGCCCGCGTCGGCGATCGATACGGTCAGGTAGCGGCTCGCGACGCCCGCGAGGTTGTCGAAGGCCGTCTTCGCGTCCGCGTGGCTACCGACCTGATTGGTCAGCACGCGGAACTGCGCGAACGCGTGCGCGAAATGCAGCCGCTTCATGCACGCATACGCCTCGGTGATCGCCTGCGCGGCGACCCGCGTGACGACCAGCACGTCGTGGGCTTCGCGCGCGAGCGCCGAGAACGACCCGTCGGCGCCGAGCTGCGCGTCGACGAGGACGATGTCGGCCGGGCCGTCGATGAAGTCGCTCAGTTGCGCGTCGCCGTAGCCGGCGCGCGCGAGCCGCGCGGCGCCGCACAGGCCGAAGCCGGCCGCCACCCGCGTGCGTTCGCCGTCGCGCAGCCACGCGCCGGCGAGCGTCGCGCTGGCCGAATGCACGTCGGCGCGCTCGTCGACGACGAGCACGTCCTTGCCGAGCGACGCGAGCGCCGCCGCGAGGTTCACCACGGTGGACGTGCAGCCGACGCCCGCCGGGCCGCCCGTCACCGCGACGATGCGCGACGCGCGCCCGGCCAGCAGGCGCCGCAGCCCTTCTGCCTGGTCGATGATCCGTTTATCCAAATCGCACCTCGTGCAGCTCGGCGGTGGAACGTGCGGTCAGTGCGGAAAGCAGCGTCGGCATGTCCTCGTCTTGCGGCACGAAGGGCGAGCCGTCGCGCGGCACACAGAACGCGCTCTTCAGCAGGAATCGGGTCGATGCGACGTACAGGTTCTCCGGCACCTTCTGGCCGGTCGACACGTAGTGGACCGGCAGCTTGTAGCGGATCACCGTGTCGAGCACGCCGCCGAGGTGGGTCGCCTCGTCGAGCTTCGTGAGAATGCAGCCGGCCAGGTCCGGATGCTCGCCCGCGCTGCGGTACGCCTGCACGACTTCGTTCAGCGTGTCGCCGTGGCTCGTCGCGTTCAGCAGCAGCAGGCGCTGCACCGGCGCGTTCGCGCCGTGCAGCATCGCGATCTGGTCGGACACCGCGCGGTCGCGCTGGCTCATGCCGATCGTGTCGATCAGCACGATGTGCTTGTTGCGCAACTCGGACAGCGCGAGCGCGAGGTCGCCCGCATCCTTCACCGCGTGAACCGGCACGCCGAGAATCTTGCCGAAGATGCGCAGTTGCTCGTGGCCGCCGATCCGGTAGCTGTCGGTGGTCAGCAGCGCGACCTTGCTCGCGCCGAAGCGCATCACGCAGCGCGCCGCCAGCTTCGCGGTGGTGGTCGTCTTGCCGACGCCCGTCGGTCCCATCAGCGCGAACACGCCGCCGCGCTCCATCAGCGCGTCCTCGCTGTCGAGCACCGGCAGGTTCGACGCGAGCACCGACTGCGCCCAGTCGGCGGCCTGCTCGAAAGTCTGCGCGCCGTCGCCGGACGGCAGGTTGTCGACCAGCATCCGCACGAGCTGCGCGGAGAAGCCGGCCGCGAACAGGTGCTTCGTCAGCGCGCCGTGAACGGCGCTGCGACGCTGGCGGTCGTGCCACATCAGGCTGTCGAACTGCTCCGCCATCATCCCGCGCAACTCGCCGAGCTCGTGCATCACGGTGTCGTTGACGATCCGCTCGATGCGCGACTTCACCGCGTCGGCCACCGCGGCGGCCGTGTCCGCGGACAGGCGCGCGCGCTCCGTCGCCTTGCCGGCGTACGCGACGCCCGTGTCGGGGGCGCGCTTCGTGGCGGCCGGCGATCCGGCGGCCGGCGACCCGGCGGCCGGCGACCCGGCGGCCGGCGCTCCGGCGGCCGGCATCCGGCGTTCCGCGTCGCGCACGATGTCGCGCGCCCAGTCGTGCGGCGTCGCGCCGGCCGCGGCTTGCGGCGCGGGCGCGCTTGCCCGCGGCTCGGCCGGCGCCTGCGCGCGGGCCATCAGCGCGTCGCGCTGCTGCGTCAGGCGCTTCGCGTGCTCGACCAGCCACGGCGCGGGTTCGGAAGTGGCGGCCGGCGCTCCGGCGGCCGGCGTACCGGCAGCGGGCGTACCGGCAGCGGGCGCACCGGCAGTCGCCGCCGCGATCGAAGACGCTGCCGCCGGCTCGCCCGCATCGATCGACGAAGCGTGCACGTCGGCCTCCTGCGCGTCGGCGCTCGCGCCGAACACGGACGAGAACACGTCCGGCAGCCCGCCTGCGCCCGCCGCATACGGATTGACGGCCGGGCGCGGCGCGATGCCCGGGCGCGACACGATGCCCGGCACCGCGGCGGCCGGCACGGATTCCGGCTGGCGCGACGTCGCGAGACGCGGACGCGCGGCCGGCGGCGCCACCGCGGCGAGATCCGAATCGGCGAGTGCAACGATTTCGACACTGCCGTCATCGAGCGTGCGGTTCGACAGCACGACCGCGTCGGCGCCGAGCGCCTCGCGCACGAGACGAAGTGCGTCGCGGCTCGTTGCGCCGGTGAATTTGCGAATGTTCAAGCGGAACCCCCGATGACGTTAACGACTTTGATCGTGCGCGTGTCCGGCACTTCGGCATACGACAGCACTTTCAATTGCGGCAGGCTGCGGCGCAGGAAACGCGCGAGCATCGCGCGCAGCGCGTGCTGCACGAGCAGCACGGGCGGCAGCCCGAGATTCTGTTGACGCAGCATCGCCTGCTGCGTGCCGGTCAGAAGGTTGTGCGCGAGGCCGGGTTCGAGGCCCGGGTTCGCGCCGGTGGCGAGCGCCTGCGACAGCACGCGCTCCAGATTCGCGTCGAGGCCCATCACCTGCATTTCGCCGACGCCCGGATACCACTGCTGCGTGATCGCGCGGCCGAGCGAGAGCCGCACCGCGGCCGTGATCTCGTACGCGTCGCCGCGGCCCGCATGCTCGGACACGGCCTCGAGAATCGTGCGCATGTCGCGGATCGGCACGCCTTCCTCGAGCAGGTTCTGCAGCACCTTCTGCAGCGTCGTGAGCGAGATCGTCTTCGGCACGAGATCCTCGACGAGCGACGGTGCGTCCTTGCCGGTGCGCTCGACGAGCGCCTGCACTTCCTGGCGGCCGAGCAGCTCGGCCGCGTGCTGGACGACGAGATGGTTCAGATGCGTCGCGACGACCGTGCTCGCGTCGACCACCGTGTAGCCGTACACCTGCGCCTGCTCGCGCAGCGCGACGTCGATCCATACGGCCGGCAGCCCGAACGCGGGATCCTGCGTGACGGCGCCCGGCAGCGCGGCCGTCACCTGGCCCGGGTTGATCGCGAGCCACTGGCCCGGGAACACTTCGCCGACGCCGATCTCGACGCCCTTCAGCGCGATCCGGTACGCGTTCGGCCGCAGTTCGAGGTTGTCGCGGATATGGATCACCGGCGGCAGGAAGCCGATTTCCTGCGCGAATTTCTTGCGGATGCTCTTGATGCGCTTGAGCAGCTCGCCGTCGCTGTTCTTGTCGACGAGCGGAATCAGCCGGTAGCCGACTTCGAGGCCGAGCGGGTCGATCAGCTGCACGTCGTCCCAGGTCGCTTCGTGGCTGTCGGCCGGCAGCACGGCGGGCGGCGCGATGTCGGTCACGTCGCCGGCCGCCTTGCGGGCCGCCGCGCGCCTCGTCTGCGTGCGCGCCAGCCAGATCGCGCCGCCGCCGAGCGAGAGGAACGCGAAGTGCGGCATCCCGGGGATCAGCCCCATCAGCGCAATGATCGCGCCGGTGATGTTCAGCACGCGCGGGTTCGTGAACAACTGGCCGGTGATCTGCGTGCCGATGTCCTCGTCGGTCGCGACGCGCGACACGATCACGCCGGCCGCGGTCGAGATCACGAGCGACGGGATCTGCGCGACGAGGCCGTCGCCGATCGTCAGCAGCGTGTAGTTGGTGCCGGCCGCGGCGAACGACATGTCGTGCTGGACCATCCCGACGATCAGCCCGCCGATCACGTTGATCGCCATGATGATCAGACCGGCGATCGCGTCGCCGCGCACGAACTTCGACGCGCCGTCCATCGACCCGTAGAACTCGGCTTCCTGCGATACCGCGAGGCGCCGCTTGCGCGCCTGTTCCTCGTTGATGAGGCCCGCGTTCAGGTCGGCGTCGATCGCCATCTGCTTGCCGGGCATCGCGTCGAGCGTGAAGCGCGCGGACACTTCGGCGATCCGCCCCGCGCCCTTCGTGATCACCATGAAGTTGATGATCATCAGGATCACGAACACGACGATGCCGACCGCGAAGTTGCCGCCGACGAGGAAGTGGCCGAACGCCTCGATCACCTGGCCGGCCGCGTCCGGCCCGGTGTGCCCTTCGAGCAGCACCACGCGCGTCGACGCGACGTTCAGCGACAGGCGCAGGAGCGTCGAGAACAGCAGCACGCTCGGGAACGCCGCGAAGTCGAGCGGCTTCATCGTGTACATGCTGACGAGCAGCACCATCACGGACAGCGCGATGTTGAACGTGAACAGCAGATCCAGCAGCAGCGGCGGCAGCGGCAGGATCATCATCCCCAGGATCATGCAGATGAGGATCGGGCCCGCGAGCGCGCGCAGGTTCGTGCCCGCGAACGGGTTCGGGCGCTTCGCGAACAGGCCGGTGGTCGGGGTGCTCATGCTGCGTTCCCTTGCTTGCCGAGCGTGTCTTCGGCTTCGTCGCGCTCGTCGTCGGCGGACACCGACGCGCCCTTGTCGAGTTCGGCCGGCACGTCGAGATCGACCGGCACCGCCGGGAACGCGCCGCCTTCCGAACGGAAGCGCTTGAGCTGGTACACCCACGCGAGCACTTCGGCGACCGCCGAGTACAGCGAACCGGGGATCTCGCGCTCGAGTTCGACGTTGTGATACAGCGCACGCGCGAGCGGCGGCGCTTCGAGCAGCGGCACGTTGTGTTCGGCCGCGAGCTCGCGGATGCGCGCGGCGACGAGATTCACGCCCTTCGCGACGACCTTCGGCGCGCGCATCTCGCCGTCCGTGTATTGCAGCGCGACCGCGAAGTGCGTCGGGTTCGTGACGACCACGTCGGCCTTCGGCACGGCCGCCATCATCCGGCGGCGCGCGATCGCGCGCTGCTGCTGGCGGATCCGCCCCTTCACGTGCGGATCGCCTTCGTTCTCGCGATGCTCGCGCTTCACTTCTTCCTTCGTCATGCGCAACTTCTTGTTGTACTGCCAGAGTTGGTAAGGCACGTCGAGCCCGGCGACCACCAGCATTCCGGCGACCGTCGTGCCGCAGCACACGGCGACCAGATGCAGCGCATCGGGCAGCGCGGCGCCGAGCGGCTGCGTCGCGAGCCCGAGCAGTTCGTCCTTGCTGCGCCAGATCGCGATGCCGCCGATCCCGCCGACGACCAGCGTCTTCGCGATCGACATCCCGAGCTGGATCGGCCCCTGGATCGAGAAGATCCGGCCGAGGCCCGAGATCGGGTTCAGGCGGTCGAACTTCAGCTCGAACGTCTTTTGCGAAATCAGCCAGCCGCCGAGCGCCATCGGCGCGAGCAGCGCGGCGAAGCCGGTGAGCGCGAGCAGCGGCAGCAGCGCGGCGAAGCCTTCGAGGCTCGCGCTGCCGGCCGCCGACAGCATCCGGTTGGTGTCGAACGCGGTCGCGCGATCGAACGTGAACGCGCCGCGCAGCATCGCCTGCAGATGGCCGCCCGACGGGCCCGCGAGCAGCCATGCGCCGTAGAACCCCGCCGCGAGCAGCGCGAACGAAGCCAGTTCGCGCGAACGCGCGACCTGCCCCTCCTCGCGCGCCTTCTCGCGGCGCCTGGGAGTGGCGGCTTCGGTCTTGTCGAGATCGCTCTCGTCTGCCACGGGGCCTCCGGTCGGGTACGGCGGAATGCCGCTTTCCAGTGACACCGATTATTCATGGAGGCGTCAAACGCCGATCGGTCGAGCAAAGCCGGGAAAGGGGGGTATTTCGGGGAATCGGGCGAGCCGCCGCAAACGCTGTCGGATCGGGGGCGCAACGATGCGACGCGCAGCGGAAAACGGTCCGGCGGGCGTATGGCGAAGCGGCGGCCGCAAGCGGAGCGGCTGCGGCGTAATGCGAGGGGGAACGGTGAAACGACGAGCGGGAAAGACGGGGGAAACGGGGCCGGACGAAATGGGGCCGGGGCCGGGGCCGGGGCCGGGGCCGGGGCCGGGGCCGGGGCCGGGGCCGGGGCCGGGGCCGGGGTCTCGGGTCTCGGGTCTCGGGCGCCGTGCCTCGGGCGCCGGCTCTCGGGCGTCGGGCCTCACGACAGGCCGGCGGCCGCCGGCCCGAACGACCTGCAAGACCTCGGCGACCTAAGCGGATTCGCCTGCCGCCGCCCGCTGCAGCGCATCGAGATCGAGCTTCTTCATCGTCATCACCTGCGCCATCACGCGCTCGGCGCGGGCCGGGTCGCCCGTCATCAGTTCGGCCATCTGCACGGGCACGACCTGCCACGACACGCCGAAGCGGTCGCGCAGCCAGCCGCATTGCTGCGCGCGCTCGTCGCCGCCTTCGGACAGGCGCGTCCAGTAATGGTCGATCTCGGCCTGGTCGCGGCAGTTGACGACGAACGACACGGCCGGCGTCATCTGGAACACCGGGCCGCCGTTCAACGCGACGAACGCCTGCCCGTCGAGCTCGAACGCCACGGTCATCACCGCGCCCTCGGCGTTGCCGGACGCGTGCGCGCCGGCCTTGCCGTAGCGCGCGACGTGCACGATGCGCGCGTTGTCGAACACCGATACGTAGAAACCGGCCGCCGCCTCGGCGTCGCGGTCGAACCACAGGAACGGCGTGATGCGCTGGATACGCGAGTTCATGGCGTTGTCTCCTCGATGTCGTGCCGGCACCGGTGCCGGTCTTACATCGTAGGCGCTATGCCGGCGCCTGGCAGCGATCCGGTTCGTAGCGCCCGCCCGGCACACCGGAATAAAAAAGGGGGCGATCGCTCGCCCCCTCGTTCCTGCGTCCGGCCGTGCCGCATCAGAACGCGACGAACGGCTGCGCGCCGCCGCTCGCGGTCTTGTCCATCCCGAAGTAGATCGTCTTGCCGTAGAAGTGCGGCATGCCGATGTCGAGCCAGTTGGACGAGCCGAACGGGCCCGCGATGTCGTTGAACGCGAACGTCGACGGGTTCGAGAACAGCGAATCCGCGTTCGCGACCGTCATCGACACGGTGCCCGACGCGCCGTTCTGGCCGCTCAGCGTGGCCGAGTAGGCGGTCGTGGCCGACGGGCAGTAGAACTCCGTATTCCTCGAACAGACCGTTTGCGCCGAATCGTTGAAGAAATACGCGTTCGAGCCCGTATCGAAGAACGCGGTCACGTTGCGCCCCTGGAACGTCGCGCTGACGTCGCCGGTCGTGGTCGACGTCATCACCGTCTTGCCGCTCAGGTTCGGCAGGCCGAACGTCAGCGTGCCGGTCGCGCTCGCCTGCCCGCTGGGCGAGATGTCGGGCATCTGCACGCTCACGCCGTCGTTGTTCGCGAACCGATGCACCGGGTTGGCCACCTGCTGCGCGAGCGGCACGAGCGCGACCGTGCAGCTCGCGTTGTCGCCGTTCGGGCACGCGTAGTAGTTGTTGCTCGTCGACGTCGACGTCGCGCAGGTCGTGCCGCAGTCGTACGGCGCCGGCCCGATGCCGAGGATCCCGTTCGCGCCGAGCGCGCCGGTCGAGTTGGCCGACGCGCCGCCGTTCGTGCACGAGCTCGGCACGTTCGTCGTGCCGAGGTCGCCGATGATCTGCACGGGCAGCGCGCTCGCTTGCTCGGCGCCGATCGACAGGTCGACGGTGCGCACCGACCCCCACGTGTAGCTCGACACGAACTTGCCGCATTCGGCGACCGGCGCGCCGCCGCTCGTCACCTGCGGCAGGCTGTCGTGCACGCCCGCCACCGCGCTGCCGACGAGCCGCAGCCCGTAGGACGCGGTATCGACGAGCACGTTGTTGACGATCTGGCAGTTCGACGTGCCCGGCACGCAGACCTTCACGCTGATGGTCGGGATGTTGATCACGTTCGCGGCGCCCGCGCCGACCGTGATGACGGCCGTGTTGCCGCTGTTGCCGTCGGACCCGCCCGAACCGTTGCCGCCGGTGTTGCCGTTGTTGGCCGAACCGCCGCCGCCATCGCCGCCGCCGCATGCCGCCACGAGCACGGCCGTCGCGGCCAGGAGGCCCAGCACGCCGAGCCAGCGCTTGAATGTACGAGGAATGCTCAAGATCGCTCTCCCGCTGTCACTGGATATCGGTGCCGGCCACGCCGGCCGGCAGCGCCGACGGCAGCCATGCCTGGCCGGAGAAGGCGCCCATGTGGCCGCCCGTCCGGATCACGAGGCCGCTCGTCTCGACGGCCACCGGCGCGCGCCAGCCGCGCGCCCGGTGCGCCGCCTCGACGCCGGCGGTGTACTGCGGGAAATAGCTGCCGAGCAGCGACGCGAGATCCGGCATCGTCGGCCCTCGCCACGCGAGGCCGAACACGCTGCCGGCGGCCGACGTGTATTCGTGAATGACGGTGCCCGATCCGAGCGTGATCTCGCGGACGGTATAGGCGGCCGTGCTCGTCTGCACGCCGTCCGCCGAGCGCATCGCGCGCTGCAGCGCACGCACGGTGGCGGCCCGATCGTCCGCCGGCGGCGACATCGGCGCGCCGCCCAGTTCCGCGTGTGCGTGGACGGCCCACAGCACACCCATTGCAGCCGTCGCATGCGCGACGGTCCAGCCCAAGCGTTTCAGCTTCACGTTCCCCCCCACGGGACTGGCTTCGTTGCCGACGGCGCCGCCATCGGCCCACGCCGCCTGCCAACTTATGAATCTTACGGATGACGCTACGTTGCTGCTGACGCGTAGTATGCCTGCGGAGTGTGGCCAAGTGTCAATTCGACGCAGGATCACGCCGCGCCGCGCAGGGGCGGCGCGCACGGAAAAACGAGGCGGGGACGGGGAATGCACGCATCGGGCGGCCCGCGGAACGGGGCGCGCGGATGCGCGGCGGCAGGATCAGAAGCCGAGGCTCGCGAGCAGGTCGTCGACCTGCCCCTGGTCCTGGACGACGTCGGATTTGCCTTCCGGCGCGATCTGCGGGCCGTTCAGCAGCGATTCGGGGCTGCCGGTCGCGCTCATCTGCTCGGCCGCGAGCGCGGCCGCGGTGGCCGCGAACTGCTCGCGCCGCTCCGGCGCGATGTTCTCGACGAGCACGGTGAGGAGCTGCTGCTCGATCAGGTAGACCATGTCCATGATCTTCTTGATCACCTGCCCGGTCAGATCCTGGAAATCCTGCGCGAGCATGATCTCGAGCAGTTGCGCGCGGGTCGCCGACGTCGACTCGGGCAACGTGCGCAGGAACGCGCGCGTATCGTCCATCAGCTCGCGCACTTCCGCGTGCTCGATCGGCGCGGCGTACCACTGCGCCCAGCGTGCGTCAAGCGCCTCGGCCTCGTTCTGCACGCGCTCCTGCATCGGCTTCGCGATCTCGATCGCATTCAGCACGCGCACCGCGGCCTGCTCGGTCATCGTCGCGACGTAGCGCAGCCGGTCGCGCGCATCGGGCACGGCTTCCGCCGCACGCTCGACGTGCTTGTCGAGCCCGAGCTCGCGCATCGAATCGCGCAGCGTGCGCGTGACCTGGCCGATGCGCGCGAGAATGCGGTCGCTCGGGAAGTCGGCGCCTTCTGGATGGCTGTCGGCGCTGAACCCCGCGCCGGCGAGCGCCGCATGGATCGGCTCGTTCACGTCAGCTCCCGGCTTTCGCCATCTTGTCGATGATCTTGTTCAGCTTCTCGTCGAGCGTCGCGGCCGTGAACGGTTTCACGACGTAGCCGCTCGCGCCGGCCTGCGCGGCCGCGATGATGTTCTCCTTCTTCGACTCGGCCGTGACCATCAGCACCGGCAGGTGCGTGAGCGTCGCGTCGGCGCGGATTTCCTTCAGCATCGCGAGGCCGTCGAGGTTCGGCATGTTCCAGTCGGAGATCACGAAGTCGAAGCCGCCGCCGCGCAGCCGCGCGAGGCCGGCCGCGCCGTCCTCGGCTTCGTCGACGTTCGTGTAGCCCAGTTCCTTGAGCAGGTTGCGGACGATCCGGCGCATCGTCGGGAAATCGTCCACCACCAGGATTTTCATGCTCTTGTCCATCGTCGTTCCTTTCCAGATTCGTTTCCGTCGGGACGCGTATCGTGGCACGCGCCCCGTGACATTCCCTTCACACGCGCTGCACGCGGTCGCCCATCGTGGCCAGGCGCGCCATCACGCGGCGGCTCATGTCGGCGAGCGGCGCGACCTCGTCCGCGCCGCCGAGCGCGATCGCCTCGCGCGGCATCCCGAACACGATGCAGCTCGCTTCGTCCTGCGCGAACGTGTGAGCGCCCGCGCGTTTCATTTCCAGCAGGCCGGCCGCGCCGTCGCGGCCCATCCCGGTGAGGATCACGCCGATCGCGTTCTTGCCCGCGTGCGTCGCCGCCGAGCGGAACAGCACGTCGACCGACGGGCGGTGCCGGTTCACCGGCGGCTCGTCCGACAGCTGCGCAATATAGTTCGCGCCGCTTCGCGCGAGCAACAGGTGCGCGTGGCCCGGCGCGATGTAGGCATGGCCGGGCAGCACGCGCTCGCCGTGCTCGGCTTCCTTCACCGCGATCCGGCACAGGCCGTTCAGCCGCTGCGCGAACGACTTCGTGAAGCCCGGCGGCATGTGCTGCGCGATCAGCACGGCCGGTGCGTCGGGCGGCAGCGGCGTCAGCACTTCGCGGATCGCCTCGGTGCCGCCCGTCGACGCGCCGATGATGATCAGCTTCTCGGTACTGACGAGCGGGTTGTTGATCATCGGCGCGGCCGCGGCGCTGTCCGCCGTGCGGGCGGCGGCCTGCGGCTGCGGCGCCTGGCGCACGCGCGCGCGCGACGCCGCGCGGATCTTGTCGGCGAGCTTTTCCGCGTAGTCGAGCATCCCGTCGCGAATCCCGACGCGCGGCTTCGTGACGAAATCCACCGCGCCGAGTTCGAGCGCGCGCAGCGTGATTTCCGAGCCGCGCTCGGTCAGCGACGACACCATCACGACCGGCATCGGCCGCAGGCGCATCAGCTTCTCGAGGAAGTCGAGCCCGTCCATGCGCGGCATTTCGACGTCGAGCGTGAGCACGTCCGGGTTGTGCTGCTTGATGAGCTCGCGCGCGACGAGCGGATCGGGCGCGGTCGCGCACACCGTCATGTCGGGCTGGCTGTTGATGATCTCGGTCATCAGGCTGCGGATCAGCGCCGAATCGTCGACGCACAACACTTTGATCTTCTGCACTGCGGTCATGCCTCCTGCTTTCTTGATAGGGTCGCCGCGTACGGGGCGCCCGGGCTCCCGGCATGCGGGTTCGCCGTCCGCGCGCCGCCGCCGCTGCCGGCCGGTGCGGCGCCGCGCGCGCCGAACAGCTCGATGCGCGGGCGCGCCGGTTGCGGCGGCGCAGGCCGCTTCGCGGCGAACAGCTCGACGTGCGCGCGCGTACGCGCGGCGCGGGCGCGATCGGCCTCGCGCGCGAGCGCGGCTTCGCGCTCGGTCACGCCCGGCACCTGCAGCCGCAGCTTCTTCACCATCGCGCGCCCGCTGTGCGGCATGAACGCGACCTTGCGCGGATGCACGCCCTGCAGGTCTTCCGCGGTGATGCGGATGCGCTCGAGCGCGAGGTAGCGGCGCACGAAATCCGCGTTGCGATCGCCGATGTTGATCGTCGTCATCCCGGCCAGCACGGCCGCGCCGCCGAACACCTTCGCCTCGATGCGCTCGCGGCGCCCGCCGGCCTTGATCAGCTCGTTGATCAGCACTTCCATCGCATACGCGCCGTAGCGCATCGATTCCGACGCGGCCGCGCCCGGATCGGCGCCGTCGTCCGGCAGCATGAAGTGGTTCATCCCGCCGATGCCCGCGTACGGGTCGTGCAGGCACGCGGCGACGCACGAGCCGAGCACGGTCATCAGCACCATGTCCTCGGCCGTCGTGTAGAACTCGTTCGGCAACAGCTTCACGCCGGGGCGCTCGAAGTGATTGTCGAAGTAGCGATTGGTCGCGATCGGCAGTGCGCTCATCCGCGCTCTCCATAGGCGAGCGCACCGCCCGCGGCCCGCGCGCGCGACGGCATCGCGCTCGCCGCGCTCGCCGGCGCGCCGCGCGGCCGTGCGCCCTGCGCGGCGTCGCGCGTCAGTTCGTACACCGTCTGCCCGCGCAGCCGGAACGCCTGCGTCACGTACGTGAAGTTCTCCGAATGGCCGGCGAACAGCAGCCCGCCCGGCTTCACGAGCGGCTCGAAGCGCGACAGCACCTGCCCCTGCGTCGGCTTGTCGAAATAGATCATCACGTTGCGGCAGAAGATCGCGTCGAACGGCTTCGCGATCCCGTAGTCCGCATCGGTCAGGTTCAACTGTTCGAAGCGGATCATCGCGCGCAGCTCGGGGCGCACCTTCACGCGGCCGGCCTGCGCGCCCGTGCCCTTCAGGAAGAAGCGCTTCAGCCGCTCCGGCGACAGGTGCTTGACCTGGTCGTACGTGTAGATGCCGGCTTCGGCCTTCGCGAGCACCTGCGTGTCGAGATCGGTCGCGAGGATCGACGCGCTGCGCGCAGCCGTTTCGCCGAGCGCCTCGATCAGCGTGATCGCGATCGAGTACGGCTCCTCGCCGGTCGACGCCGCCGAGCACCAGACCGATACCGGCGCCGGCCGCGATTTCACGAACTCGGACAGGATCGGGAAATGGTGCGACTCGCGGAAAAACGCGGTCAGGTTGGTCGTCAGCGCGTTGGTGAACGCTTCCCACTCGAGCGGATCGTCTTCCTGCTCGAGCAGGTCGAGGTAGTCGCGAAACGTGTCGAGGCCGCGCGCGCGCAGCCGTCGCGCGAGACGGCTGTAGGCCATGTCGCGCTTGTGCTCCGACAGCGAGATGCCCGCGCGTTGGTGGATCAGCGCGCGGATCCGGGCGAAATCCGCACCGGTGAACGCGAAGTCGCGCCCCGGCTCGCCCGCGCGAGGCGAGGCATCCGGTGCATCGGGTCGAAACGGCGCGCGCGCGTGCGACATGGTTTAGAAGGTCTCCCAGTCGTCGTCGGACGCGCCGGCGGCCGCCAGCGCCGGCTTCTCGCCGTTCAGCGCCGGGCGCACGAGCGCGGGTTTCGCGGCCGGCTTGTCCGCCGGTGCGGCCGTCTTCGCGAGACGCGGGCCGTAGCCGCCCGCTGCGGCGGCGCCACGGGAAGCCGCTGCGTCCTTCTGCGTACGCGCGGCGGCATCGGCCTCGCGCTTCGGTTCGGGGGCGGCGCCTGCAGCCGCCGCGCGCGACGCCGGCGCGGCGCGGCGTGCCGCCGGTTGGGCCGCCGCCTGCGGCGCCGGCAGCGCGGCGACCGGTGCGTGGTCGCGCGAATCCGACGGCAGCGCGGCCGGTTGGTGCGCGAGCGGCCGCGCGACGCTGCGCGCCGGCGCGAGCGCGATGCCGCCCGCGACGCGCCAGCCCGACACGATCGCCTTCATCTGGCGCGTCTGCTCCTCGAGCGACGCGGCCGCGGCGGCCGCCTGCTCGACGAGCGCCGCGTTCTGCTGCGTGACCGCATCCATCTGGCCGACCGCGCGGTTGACCTGCTCGATGCCGGTCGACTGCTCGTCGGACGCGGCGCTGATCTCGCCCATGATGTCGGTCACGCGGCGCACGGCCTGCACGATCTCGTCCATCGTCGAACCGGCGCGTGCGACGAGCGCCGAGCCGCTGTCGACCTTCTCGGCCGAATCGCCGATCAACTGCTTGATTTCCTTCGCGGCGCTCGCGCTGCGCTGCGCGAGCGAGCGCACCTCGCCCGCGACCACCGCGAAGCCGCGGCCCTGCTCGCCCGCGCGCGCGGCTTCGACCGCCGCGTTCAGCGCGAGGATGTTGGTCTGGAACGCGATGCCTTCGATCGTGCCGATGATGTCGACGACCTTGCCCGAGCTCGCCGCGATGTCCTGCATCGTCGACACGACCTGGCCGACCACGTCGCCGCCCTGCATCGCGATGTCCGACGCATTCACCGCGAGCTGGCTGGCCTGCCGCGCGTTTTCCGCGTTCTGCCGCACGGTGCCCGTCAGTTGCTCCATGCTCGACGCGGTTTCCTGCAGCGATGCGGCCTGCTCCTCGGTGCGCTGCGACAGGTCGATGTTGCCGGTCGCGATCTCGCGCGCGCCGACGTCGATCGACTCGGTGCCGCGATGCACGGCCTGCACCATCGTCGTGACGGCGTCCTGCATCCGCTTGATGCCGCCGAACAGGCGGCCGATCTCGTTGGTGCTGAACACGCTCACCGGCTGCGTGAGATCGCCGCCGGCGATGCGCTCGAAGTGCGCGATCGCGTCTTCCAGCGGCTTGACGATCAGCCCGCGCAGCGCGAAGCGGATCGCGATCACGACGACGAACGCGATCGCGATGCCGGCCGCGATCAGCGCGATCATCATCGAGATCTGCGACTGCGTCTCGGCCTGACGTTCTTCCGCGCGCTTCTGCAGCGCCGCGATCACGGCCGCCGCCGTCTGGTCGAACGCGACGAACATCGGGCTGATCTTCGTGTCGGCGATCGCGTGATACGCCGCCATGTCGCCCGCGCGCGCCGCGGCGAATTCGGGCTCGACGCCTTCCTTCACGATCGTCGTATACCGTGCGGTGAGCTCGTCGACGAGCGCCTGCTCGATACCGGGCTTCGGCGTCGACTGGAACGCCTGCCAGTTCTGGTTCGACTTCGCATACAGCGCCTGCGCGCGCTCGAGCACCTTCGCGGCCTCGGCCGCATTGCCGGCTTCGGTCAGCGTACGGAAGCGGTCGAGCGCCACGCGCGAGCGCAGCAGGTGCGCGGCCGTGTCGTCGAGCGTGTGGATCGCCGGCAGGTCGACGTGCGCGATCTCGTCGAGCGAGCGGCTCGCGTGATTCAGCGCGTAGAGGCCGAGCCCGCCGACCGCGGCGGTCAGGCACACGAGGATGAGTCCGACCGCCGTGAGCGTCGTGCGGATCGACCAGTTATGCAACATTGCAGATTCTCCCGAAATTGCTGCGCGCGCGGCGCGCTTACCCGCCGAGCGTCTCGATCAACGCCATTTCCCGGCTCGACATCAGCTTCTCGATGTCCATCAGGATCAGCATCCGGCCGTCGACCGTGCCGAGGCCCGTCAGGTACTCGGTCGTCAGCGTCGCGCCGAACTCCGGCGCCGGCATGATCTGGTCGGTCTGCAGCGTCAGCACGTCCGACACGCCGTCGACCACCATCCCGACCACGCGGTTCGACACGTTCAGGATGATCACGACGGTCTGGTGGTCGTACTCGACCCGGCCGAGGTGGAACTTGATCCGCATGTCGACGATCGGCACGATGATCCCGCGCAGGTTGATCACGCCCTTGATGAACTCGGGCGCGTTCGCGATGCGCGTGACGCTGTCGTAGCCGCGGATTTCCTGCACTTTCAGGATGTCGATCCCGTATTCCTCGTCACCGAGCGTGAACACGAGGAATTCCTGGCCCGTCGCGTCGCCGTGTTCCGCGTCGCGGCGGCTCGTTACCGCGTTCGCCGCGGCCGGATTGATCATTTGGACTTCAGCAGACACGTTTGCCCCCAATCGGTTGATGGCGAGAATCAGAACATCGCGAGCTCGGCGCCGGCACGGGCGCCGTGCGTCGCACGGGTTTCGCGGTTCAGCGCCGCGACGTCGACGATCAGTGCGACGCTGCCGTCGCCGAGGATGGTCGCCGCCGAGATGCCGTGCACCTTGCGGTAGTTGGTTTCGAGGTTCTTCACGACCACCTGCTGCTGGCCGACCAGCTCGTCGATCAGCATCGCGAAGCGACGCCCCTCGGTTTCCATGATCGTGACGATCCCCTGCGTCGGGTCGGTGCGCGCGTCGTCGACCGAGAACACCTCGTGCAGCGCGACCAGCGGCAGGTATTCGCCGCGCACGCGCACCACGCGCTCGCCGTTGCCGACCGTGTAGATGTCGTCGTTCGACGGCTGCAGCGACTCCATCACGAAGTTCAGCGGCAGGATGAAGATCTCGCTGCCGACCTTCACCGACATCCCGTCGAGAATCGCGAGCGTGAGCGGCAGCACGATCCGCGTGGTCGTGCCGCGGCCGGCCTGCGACGAGATCTCGACGTGGCCGCCCATCGACTGGATGTTGCGCTTCACCACGTCCATCCCGACGCCGCGGCCCGACACGTCGGTCACCGTCTCGGCGGTCGAGAAGCCCGGCGCGAAGATCAGTTGCCACACTTCGTCGTCGCTGATGTTCTCGGAGATCTGCATGCCCTGCTTCGCGGCCTTCGCGAGGATCCGCTCGCGGTTCAGGCCCGCGCCGTCGTCGCTCACCTCGATCACGATGTTGCCGCCGTGATGCGCGGCCGACAGCACGAGCTGGCCGACCGCGTCCTTGCCGGCGGCGACGCGCCTGTCGACGGTTTCGATGCCGTGGTCGAGGCTGTTGCGCACCAGGTGCGTGAGCGGATCGATGATCCGTTCGATCAGGCTCTTGTCGAGCTCGGTCGCCTGGCCGAACGTGACCAGTTCGACCTGCTTGCCGAGCTTGCCGGCGAGGTCGCGCACGAGCCGCGGGAAGCGGCTGAACACGTAGTCCATCGGCATCATGCGGATCGACATCACCGCTTCCTGCAGGTCGCGCGCGTTGCGCTCGAGCTGCGCCATCCCGTTGAACAGGCGGTCGTGCAGCGCCGGATCGAACGCGCTCGCCGTCTCGGCCAGCATCGCCTGCGTGATCACCAGTTCGCCGACGAGGTTGATCAGTTGGTCGACCTTCTCGACGCCGACGCGAATCGAGCTGCCTTCGGCGCCGGCCGCGGCCGCGGCGGCCGGGCGGGCGCGCTTGTCGTCGTGATGCGCGGCGGCCGGCGCCGCGTGGTCGGCCGGTTGCGGTTGAGCGTGCTGTTGCGGCTGCGGTTGCGCTGCGACCGCGGGCGGCTCGGCCGGCGCCGGCGCCGGCGCCGGCGCGGCCGGCTGCGGTGCGGCAGCCTGCGGCGCGAATACCTCGACGCGCGCGGGCTGCGCGGCGGGGGCCGCTTCGACCGCTTCGGCGGCGTCCTGCGCGGCTGCCGGTGCCGGCTGCGCGGCCGGCGCCGTGCCGTGCGCGACGCGGATCTGGCTTTCGTCGATCACGAAACAGCACACCGCGACGATATCGTCGGACGGCACGTCCGATTCGACCCACAGCGACAGGTCGGCGCCCGCTTCCTCGCGACCGACGATCCGGCCGAGGTTGCCGAGTTCTTCGGTGAGCAGCGCCTGGTCCTTCGCGTCGACGCCGACCAGCGTGATCTTCAGGTGCGGGCCGCCGGCGCCGGCGTCGGCCGCCGGATGCGCGGCCGCGACGGCCTGCTCGACCACATGGTCGGGCGCGCAGTCGCCGCCGACGGCGGGCGCGGCGGCGGGTGCGGCCGCCGGCGCCACGGCTGCGGCAACCGGGGCAGCCGGCGCGGGCTCGGCTGCGGCAGCGGGCGCACCCGCTCCGCTTTCGGCCTGCAGCCGCTCGAGCTTCGCGCAGATCGTCGCGGCGGCCGCCGCGTCCGGTTCGGCGCTCGCGCGGTAGTCGACGAGCTGGTCGGACAGCACGTCCTTGGTCTCGAGGAACGCGTCGACCATGTCCTTGGTCAGCGTCAGCTCATGGTTGCGTGCGCGGTCGAGCAGCGATTCGAGGATGTGCGTCGTATCGGTCAGCGCGGAAAAGCCGAACGTCGCCGCGCCGCCCTTGATCGAATGCGCGGCGCGGAAGATCGCCGCCAGATCCTCGGGATCGGGCGAATCGACGTCGAGATTCAGCAGCAGCTGCTCCATCTGCGCGAGCAGCTCGTCCGCTTCGTCGAAAAAGGTCTGGTAGAACTGAGTGATGTCGAGAGTCATGCCCGGTCACCGGTTGAATTCGTCGCGTTCATGTCAGGAGGCAGCCGGCTCGGACAGCGTGGCGACCAGGTCGACCAGCACGCCCGGGTCGATCGGCTTTTCGATCCAGCCGGTCGCACCCGCGTCGCGTGCGGCGTCCTTGAACGCGTCGCTGCCCTCGGTCGTCAGCACGAGGATCGGCGTGTCCGCGTACGCGCTCAGCTTGCGCAGCGCGGCGATCACCTCGAGCCCGCTCTTGCGCGGCATGTTCTGGTCGGTCAGGACCAGGTCGTACGGCGCCGTCGCCGCCATGTCGAAGCCGGCTTCGCCGTCCGGCGCCACCGTCACGTCGTAGCCGGCCTGCGCAAGCGTGGCCTGCAGCAGCGCACGCATGGTCGCGGAGTCGTCGATGGCGAGAATGGTTCGGATCATGTCTGTCTCGGAAACGTCAGGGTTTCGGCGCCACGGCGACGGCGCTCGCCACGACCGGACGCACCGCCGGCGCCGGGCCGCCGAGCTGCTGCGCGAGCAGCTTCGAACCGGCCGCGTCGGCGGACAGCGTCGTCGTCGTCGCGTCGTCGCGCATCAGCGCTTCTTCGGATTTGCGATTCAGCACGATCACGCTGATCCGGCGGTTTTCCGGATCGAGCGGATCGGCCTTGTTCAGGTTCTGCGTCGACGCGAGGCCCAGCACGCGCAGCACTTTCGCCTCGTCCATGCCGCCGGAGATCAGCTCGCGGCGCGACGCGTTCGCGCGATCGGCCGACAGCTCCCAGTTGCTGTAGCCGCCCTCGCCGCCCGCGTACGGCACGGCGTCGGTATGACCCTGGACGATGATCCGGTTCGGCACGTCGTTCAGCGTCTTGCCGATCTCGCGCAGGATGTCGCGCATGTACGGCTCGACGTGGTCGCTCGACATCGCGAACATCGGCCGCTTCTGCGTATCGACGATCTCGATGCGCAGCCCCATCAGCGTCGAATCGATGCGGATCTGCTGCTTGAACTGGCGCAGCGTCGGGTTGGCCTCGATCGCGGCCATCAGCTTGATCTGCAGGTCGTGCAGGCGCGCCTGCTCGAGCCGTTCGAGCGCGCCCTGCGCCTGTGCTTGCGCATGCTCGTCGACCGGCTTCGCGACGCGCTCGGCGAGCGACGTCGTGCCGTCGGTGCGGCGCAGCGTGCCGGCGTCGACGCTCGACAGGTCGCGGCCGCCGCCGTTGATGATGCTCGCGTCCTGCGAGCTGCGGTCGCCGCTGCCGAGAATCGCGGCCTTCAGCGGCATGTTGAAGTATTCGGCGATCCCCTTCAGCTGCACCGGCGTGACCGAACTCAGCAGCCACATCAGCAGGAAGAACGCCATCATCGCGGTCATGAAGTCCGCGTACGCGAGCTTCCATGCGCCGCCGTGGTGGCCCTTCTTCGCCGGGGCCACCCGCTTGACGACGATCGCGCGATCCTTGCTCTTGCTCATCGGTCGCTCCGCGTCACTTCGCCTTCACGCGGCGCACATGTTCTTCGAGCTCGGAGAACGACGGACGCTCGGTGGAGAACAGCACCTTGCGGCCGAACTCCACCGCGATCGCCGGCGCATAGCCGTTCAGCGTCGCGAGGATCGTCACCTTGATGCACTGGAACATCTTGGTCGACTCGGCGACGCGCTGCTCCGCGAGGCTCGCGAGCGGCCCGATCAGCCCGTACGACAGCAGGATCCCGAGGAACGTGCCGACCAGCGCCTGCGCGATCATCGCGCCCAGCACCGCGGGCGGCTTGTCGGCCGACGCCATCGTGTGCACGACGCCCATCACGGCCGCGACGATGCCGAACGCCGGCATCGCGTCGCCGACGCGCATCAGCGCGTGCGCCGGGCCTTCGCCTTCCGCGTGGTGCGTCTCGATCTCCTCGTCCATCAGGCTTTCGATCTCGAACGCGTTCATGTTGCCGCCCACCATCAGGCGCAGGTAGTCGGTCAGGAATTCGACGATGTGGTGATCGGCGAGGATCTTCGGGTATTGCGTGAAGATCGGGCTCTTTTGCGGATCGTCGATGTCGGCCTCGAGCGTCAGCGTGCCTTCCTTGCGTGCCTTCGCGAGCAGCACGTAAAGAAGCGCCATCAGCTCCATGTAGACGTCCTTCGTGTATTTCGAGCCCTTGAAGAGCGTCGGCAGCACGCGCAGCGTGGCCTTGATGGTCTTGCCGCCGTTGCCGAGGATGAACGCACCGACGCCGGCGCCCACGATCATCAGGATCTCGACCGGCTGGATCAAGGCGCCCAGATGCCCGCCTGCCAGCGCATAACCGCCGAAGACGGACAACAGCGTCACGAGTGTTCCCACGATAATCAGCACTGCCTGTCCCTCATGAAAGACCGGCGGGGAGACCGCCGTTAAACAGGTTTACGGCAGTCGGCAGGAAAACTTTCGCGGCCGCCCGGCGGCGGCCCGACGGTGTTTACCAGAGCAATGCGCGGACGATTCGTGCGGCCCGCGGGCGTCGCCCGTGCGCCGCTCGCACCCCGTCCCGCCTTGCCCGGCCTGGCGCTCAGGCCGCGGCGGCGGCCAGTTCGGCGCGCGCGGCGGCGGCCTTGCGGGTCTTGCCGGCCCGCGACGGCGGCTGGCACAGGCCGCACACGAAACCTTGATGCGGATCATGCGCATGCGCGACGAAGTGGCCGCCGCAGCGCGTGCACGGGGTCATCTGCAGCATCCCCGAATCGAAGAAGCGCACCAGCGTCCATGCCCGCGTGAGGCTCAGCGCGGCCTCGTCGCCGGACAGGTTCACGTGCTCGAGATAGAGCCGGTACGCCTTCACGATCGACTGGATCGGCTCGCAGCGGCCGTGGTCCTGCATGAACCGGTAGATGTTGTAGAACAGCGACGAGTGGATGTTCGGCTGCCACGTCATGAACCAGTCGGTCGAAAACGGCAGCATCCCCTTCGGCGGCGACACGCCCTTCAGTTCCTTGTACAGCTTGATCAGACGGTCCCGCGACAGGCTCGTCTCCGCCTCCAGCAGCTGCAGCCGGGCGCCCAGTTCGATCAGTTCGATGGCGAGGGTGATTTCCTTCACCTCGATCACGACGCTTTTGCTTGCCATGGTGATAACCGTCCGCTTGACGTTGTGCGAATGAATGGCCGATACGCTGCCGGCCGGCGCGGCACGCCGGGACAGACGCTAGGCGGGATGGATCAGCGGACGCCTTCGACCTGCTGCCCGGCCATCAGGATGGCCGAGTGGGCGTGCGTGACGACGTCGCTGCGGCCCTTGTCGGCGAGCGACGACAGCAGCGCGTGATCATCGAAGCGGAAGCGGCACAGCATCTGGTTCGACGCGGCCAGCTTCACGGTCTGGGCGAGCGTGAGGTTGGCGAGCACGTCGGCGAGTTCCTGGGAAATGCCCATGCGGAACATGCCCATCGCCTTGTCTTCCCGCAGCAGGCGCTGCGCGAGGAGGAGGTACGACAGGTTGACCTCTTTGATCTCACTGAGCATTTCGCTGGTGGCGCTCATGATTCCCCCGTTAAAAAACTTTGCTTTGGCCGTTCATGTTATGAAAACGTTTGCTCGATCAGTGCGCACCGGGCGCTCAGTCGGCTCGTTTATAGTCTTACAGGGCGAATTTTGGCCAAACGGGATTTATGCCGGTATCAGCGAAGTGGCGTATGCCATGCAGGATTTGTCTGTAAACCGTGTAGGAATTTTTCCGACAAGGCGAATTGAAAGGGGCAGTCGGAAAAACGGGTTGCAACGCGGATTCGGTTGCGTGTGGCCCGATGGCCGCCGCGCACATGGCGCAAGGCTTGCCGGCAGGGCTGCCGACAATCGGATCGGTAAAAATTATAGTGCTTTTTCACGATAGCGCAACAATAGTTATGGCTGTCGCGATTCCCGATTCCGCGCCCTTTTTCTCGGGGTTTTCGCGTATTTCATCGTGTAACAAGCCTTAAGTGTTTGAAAAAACACTCGAACCCCGCAGGGCGATATCGATAATGAACTCCAATGGGCGGCGGCGCGAGCCGTGCCGGCCCGCCCCGCAGCTTGCCGACCGGCGCCCCGCGCACCCCGCCCACGGCCCGGCCACGTACCGCGAACCGCGTGCGTCGGCAAGTTCCGCCACCTTGTACGGATCCGCATCGGCGCCGTCGCGCCGTCGGATCGACACAGGAGAACACCCATGCGAATTGCCCAGATCGCGCCGCTTTACGAAGCCGTCCCGCCGAAACTCTACGGCGGCACCGAGCGCGTCGTGTCCTACCTCACCGAGGCGCTCGTCGAACTCGGCCACGACGTGACGCTGTTCGCCAGCGGCGACTCCGTCACGTCGGCCCGCCTCGAGGCGGCGTGGCCGCGCGCGCTGCGGCTCGACCCGTCGGTCCGCGATTCGATGGCGCCCCATATGCGGCTCCTCGAGCAGGTCGCCCGGGTCGCGCACGAATTCGACGTGCTGCACTTCCACCTCGACTATCTGCCGTTCCCGCTGATGTCGCGCCTCGACACGCCGTACGTGACGACGCTGCACGGCCGCCTCGACCTGCCGGAGCTGCAGCCGGTGTTCGACGCGTTTCCGGATTCGCCGGTCGTGTCGATCTCGAACAACCAGCGCAAGCCGCTGCCGCAGGCCGCGTGGGCCGGCACCGTGTACCACGGGCTGCCCGACACGCTGCTCACCCCGCAGGACGTGAAGCCCGAATATCTCGCGTTCCTCGGCCGGATCTGCCCCGAAAAGCGTGTCGACACCGCGATCCGGATCGCCGCGCAAAGCGGGCTGCCGCTGAAGATTGCCGCGAAGGTCGACAAGGCCGACGCGGACTACTTCAAGGAAGTGATCGAGCCGCTGCTCGACCAGGCGCATGTCGAATTCATCGGCGAGATCAACGAAGCGCAAAAGCCGGCGTTCCTGTCCGGCGCGAAGGCGCTGCTGTTCCCGATCGACTGGCCGGAGCCGTTCGGCCTGGTGATGATCGAGGCGATGGCCTGCGGCACGCCGGTCGTCGCGTTCAACCGCGGCTCGGTGCCGGAAGTAATCGAGGACGGCGTGACCGGCTTCATCGTCGAAGACGTGCAGGGCGCGGTCGGCGCGCTGCACCGGATCGACAGCCTGTCGCGCAGCGCGATCCGCGCGCGTTTCGACACGCGTTTCAGCGCGAAGGCCATGGCGCAGCGTTACGTCGAAACTTACGAATCGCTTTGCGCGGCAACCAAGCAACCGGCATTGCGCCGGGTCGCGGGCGCCTGACACGGAAATCCGCGCGGAAAATATTCCGGAAAATCCGCGCCGAAATCGGCGCGCAAAACAAAAGAGCCGCATCGTCGATGCGGCTCTTTCTATTCGGCTTGCGCTCACTCGATCAGGAAACGATCGCGGTTTTTGCCGGCGATCCAATTCGGCGGCTTGCCGCGCCCGCTCCAGGTTGCACCCGACTTCGGATCGCGGTATTTCGGCGGCAGCGGCGCCTTCTTCGGCGGACGCCCGCGCCGCGCCCGCTCCGCGAAGCCCAGGTCCTGGGCCGTCAGGCCATACTCGGCAATCATTCGCTGGACATCGGCAATCACCGCTGCCACTTCCTGGCGGCGCACGTCGTCCGCCTGGGCCTGCAGATCGGCGATCTGCGCCTTGAGTTTCGCGTATTGAGACATTTTTCGACTCCCCTTTTCGATGATGCGGCCCCGGCGAATCCGGCCGGGACACCAACATCCGTTACGTCGTCCGCACTGCCGCCCTGCCCTTCGAAATTAATGCTGCCATCTTTAACCGAATCGCCTATATCGAGAATGCGGACTTATTCTAATAAAAGGCATTCGTCAGCCATTCAAATTTAACAATCGTTTACCCTCCTGCGCCCGATTCATTTCCTATAATCCAGACCAATTCCGGACGACGGAATAAATTCGTTGCGTCGTCCGGGGTCTTCAACCCACTTGAACGAGGTCCTTAGATGAATCTTTCTCAGCGTCTCGCTGCAGAGGTATTCGGCACGTTCTGGCTGGTGCTCGGCGGGTGCGGAAGCGCCGTGCTGGCTGCCGCCTTTCCGGGCCTCGGCATCGGCTTTGCCGGCGTCGCACTCGCCTTCGGCCTGACCGTACTGACGATGGCATTCGCAATCGGCCACATCTCGGGGTGCCACCTGAATCCGGCGGTGAGCGTCGGCCTGACGGTCGCCGGCCGCTTCCCGGCACGCGATCTCGTGCCGTACATCGTCGCGCAGGTCGTCGGCGCCACGCTCGGCGCGTTCGTGCTGTACCTGATCGCAACCGGCAAGCCGGGTTTCGACGTCGTCGGCAGCGGCTTTGCGACGAACGGCTTCGGCGATCGCTCGCCCGGCCACTACTCGCTCGCCGCATCGTTCATCTGCGAAGTCGTAATGACGGGCTTCTTCCTGTTCGTGATCCTCGGCGCGACCGACAAGCGCGCGCCGGCCGGCTTCGCGCCGATCGCGATCGGGCTGTGCCTGACGCTGATTCACCTGATCTCGATCCCGGTCACCAATACGTCGGTGAACCCGGCGCGCTCGACCGGCCCGGCGCTGTTCGTGGGCGGCGACGCGATCGGCCAGCTCTGGCTGTTCTGGGTCGCGCCGCTGATCGGCGCGGCACTCGCAGGGATCATCTACCCGCTGGTCGCCGGGCGTGACGACGCCATCGACCTGCTGCCCGCATCAGCTCGCACAAGCGAATAAAACGTTACGGGGTCAAGCGAGCAGAGCAGCGAGCCTCACGCTGTCGAAGAACATCGAGGCAGGCAATTTCGACGGGCGCCCCTGGCGCCCGTTTTTCATTGCTGCACGGAAAACGCCGCCGGCGCGGGCGCTCAGGACGCGACGACGTCGTCTTCGAGCGAGAACAGCGTGCGCAGGTGGCGGGCGACGCCCGCGTCGAAGTTGTTGCCGATCCGCGGGATGTGCGGCAGCCGCGCCACCAGGTCGGGGTTCGCGTTGTTCATCATGAATGCGTGACCGGCGGTTTCGAGCAGGTCGATGTCGTTCATGTTGTCGCCGAACGCGATGCAGTGGCCGGCGTCGATGCCGAGCCGCGCGAGCACCGTGCGCAGCGCGCGCCCCTTCGACACGTTCGCGGTCATGACTTCGAGGCAGTCGGGCAGCGAGTACGTGACGTACAGCGTATCGCCGAACTGCACGCGCATCTGCTCGGCGACGACCGCCAGATCGGCCGGTTCGCCGATATACAGCACCTTCGCGATCGCCGCGCCGTCGTGCGCGGCCATGTCGATCACTTCGTACCGGAAGCCCGAATCCTGGTGGAATTCGAGCAAGTGCGGCGCTTCGCGGTCGATCAGCCAGCCGTCGTTGGTGAACAGGTTGACGATCACGCGGCCGTGCGCGCCGACGACTTCCGGCTGCACCAGGCTGCGCACGACCGCTGCGTCGATGTCCTGCGCGTGGATCGTCGTGTCGTCCGGCGCATGCACGCGCGCGCCGTTCGACGTGATCAGGTACGGCCGGATGCCGAGGACATCGCGAATGCCGGCGACGTCCGCATAATGGCGCCCCGTGGCGATCACGAACTGCACGCCGTCGCGGTCGAGCCGACGAACGGTGTCGATCGTGTACGGGTCGAGCTGGTGGTCGCTGTTCAGCAGCGTACCGTCGAGATCGGTGGCGATGACTTTGTACATGGGACGGGAGAGTGGCGCTCGCGGCACGGAGGAAGCGTCATTTTAACGTCGTGCCCGACAGCGCGCCGGACGGTTGCCGGGCCCGCGCCGCCTGACGCGCTGCTGCGGCGCGGCATCTGCCGCACGCGCCGCTCGCCTTAACCGCCCGCCGCGGCCTTGGCTGATCTGGCTGATCTGGCTGATCTGGCTGATCTGGCTTACCTGGCTTACCTGGCTTACCTGGCTTACCTAACCTACCTAGCCCACCTAGCCGCCCTCCGCCGTCCGCAACGCCTGCAGCGCGAGCCGCAGCGCACCATGCGCCGAATCGTCGAGCGGCGCGCGCAGCCGTGCGGCGTGCCGCGCCGGCACGGCCGGCGCGAGCGCGTCCGCCAGCCCACCGCACAGCGCGACCGGCAGCGCCTGCTGCGGATCGAGCGCGTCGATCATCTTGCCGATCTCGTCGCCGGCTTGCGCGATCAGCGCGCTTGCGACCGGATGCGCGCGGTGCGCGAACACGATCGGCGCAAGACGCGCGTAGGCCGTCTGGTTCGCGTCGCACGACCACTCGACGAGCGCGTCGCGGTTCTGCGCGCCCGTTTCCGCAAGGAGTGCCGCGGCGAACGCGTCGCGCGGCACGCGGCCGTCGAGCGCCTGTTGCGCATAGGCGAGCGCGCGCACGCCGAGCCACGCGCCGCTCGCCTCGTCCCCGGACGGAAAGCCGAAGCCGCCCGCGATCCGGCACGCGCCGGTCGCATCGAGCGCCGCCGCGATGCTGCCGGTGCCAAGCGCGACGATGAGCCCCGGCGCGCCGCCGTGCGCGCCGACGACGGTCGTGTACGCATCGCTCTCGATCGCGAGCGCGCCGAGCGGCGCCTTGGCGCGGAACGCGGCGAGCCACGCCGCGTTGTTGACGCCGGCGAGCCCGCAGCCGAGCGCGCACTGCGACCACTCGAACACGAGACCGGCCTGCGAGAACGCGTCCGCGCAGGCCGCGCCGATCGACGCCCAGGCGCGCTCGATACCGAGGCCGAGCCCCGACGGACCGCCGCGCCCCTGCGCCAGCTCGCGCCCGTGCCGGTCCGCCAGCACCGCGCGCGTGCCCGTGCCGCCGCCGTCGATGCCGATCGCAAAAAGTAATGCCGCCATGCCTTCATCCCGCTGATTCGAACAGGCGCCAAGCTTAACCGGATCGGCGCCGCGCGCCCATCTGCCGTTCGGCCGGCTATCCCGCCAAAAGGGCTTCCGCTATGCTGGCGCGATCGAATCGACACTGAAAACGAGGCAGACGATGTCGCAGCGGTGCAACTGGGTGAAGACGGAAGCGGACGCTCACTATCACGATACCGAGTGGGGCGTGCCGTCGCACGACGATCGCCACCTGTTCGAAATGCTGATCCTGGAAGGCGCGCAGGCCGGGCTGTCGTGGTCGACGATCCTGAACAAGCGCGCGGGCTATCGCGAAGCATTCGCCGATTTCGACGTCGACGCCGTCGCGCGCTTCACGCCCAGGCGCATCGAGAAGTTGCTGGAGAACCCGGGCATCGTGCGCAACCGCGCGAAGGTCGAAGCGGCGGTGACCAACGCGCGCGCGGTGCAGCGCATCCGGGAAGAGCACGGGTCGCTCGCCGCGTTCCTGTGGTCGTTCGTCGGCGACACGCCGGTTCAGAATGCGTGGCAGTCTTACCGCGACGCGCCCGCGTCCACCGAACAGTCCGACGCGCTCAGCAAGGCGCTGAAGGCGTACGGCTGCAAGTTCGTGGGCTCGACGATCTGCTATGCGCTGATGCAGGCGACCGGCATGGTCAACGATCACGAAGCCGGCTGTCCTTGCCACGCACGATGCGCGGCGCTCGGCGGCAAGCAGCCGGCACGCCGGCGCAAGGCGGGCTGACGGCCCAGGGGCAAACTCGCTACGGACGCCGCGCCGCTGCCCTGCGGCGGGGGCACCGTCCGCTTGCCGCTTGTTACTTGACGCTTGTTACTTGCCGTTCAGCCTTTACCGCGCCGCGCGCGACGACGCCGATACGACCGCCCGCGCGCTCCGCGCAGCTCGCACGCGTGCGCTGCGCTTCTTCACCCAGATGCAGATGCCCGTCACGCTCAGCATCGCGATCACGATGCCGAGCACGCTCACGGCGACACGTCCGGCGACACCGGCAATCCGCCCCGAGTGCAGCGGAAACTGCGCCTGCATGAACAGGTCGCCGGCCGAACCGCGGCCCGGTATCTGCGCGGCGACGGGCTTGCCGGTCACCGCGTTCCAGTACAGCCACGCGTTGCCGAGCCCGACGTCGCCATGGTCGTTGCCGGGCGTGAAGAACCCGACCGCATAGGCGTTCATCGCCGGGGCGAACAGCAGCGCACCCGGCGGCGCGGCGATTCCCGCGTCGCGGCCGGCCGAGCGCGCGATCTCGACGATCCGCTCGCGCGGCAATACCGGGCTGCCCGGCGGGGCCGGCGGGAAATGTTCGGGATTCGTGTACGGCGTTTCGGCGAGCGGCGACACCAGCGAGACCAGCGGGCGCACGACGGGCACGGCAAGGTTCATCGAAATCGACGTGACCGCGACGACGAGCAGCAGCCCCCACACCCACACGCCACCCGAGCGGTGCAGGTCGAACACGAGCGGATAGCCGCCGCGCCGCACGCGGAACGCGAACGACTTGCGCCAGCTTTTCAGGTTCGGAAACGCGAGCACGAGCGCGATCAGGCTGTCGATCGCCCACACGATGCCGACGACGCCCATCACCCAGAACCCGAAATTGATCCCGCCGTACACGGGCAGGAACAGCGAGTAGTGCAGCCGGTAGATGAACGGCATCAGGTCGAGCCGCGCGAGCGACGGCGCGCCCCATTCGCGGCGGCCCTGCACCGTGCCGGTCGCGGGATCGACGGCGATCTGGCTGAAACCGAGTGCGTACGGCTGGCCGGTCGCCGGATCGGTACGCGGCATCACGCCCGCCTGCAGTGTGTGCCCCGGTTCGATCGCGAGCGGCAGATAGGTCACCTGCACGCGCGGATCGGCGGCTTCGATGCGCGCCGCGAGCTCGAGCGGCGCAAGCGGCGCCGCGCCGCTGCGCGCGGTATAGAAATCCGGGTTCAGCGCCGCGTCGAGTTCGTGGTCCCACGCGATCAGCGCGCCGGTGAGCCCCGCGACGAACAGGAACAGCGCGATGGAGAGCCCGAACCAGCGGTGCAGGCGCACGAGAAACGGTCGCAGGAACGCGTTCATCGCGTGCGCGGCGAAAGGAAGGCGGGCCGGCACGAGCGGCGGCCCCGATTCGACGAAATGCAGTTCATTTGATGTAGGGCGCCGCGCAACGGTCATCCGGTCGGGCCCGGCGAGGCCGGATGCCCTTGTACGCGGCATGGAATTGTTGCGCGGTTGGCGGGTTTTGATACGATGCGCGACATTTTAACGCAATGCGAATGATTCTTACTCGCATTTTTACTCGCTCGCCATGACCGTCTGCCTCGCCCGCCCGCCTGTCCGTCCACGCCGCGTGGCCGCCGCCCTCGCCTGCCTTGCCGCGTCGCTCGCGCACGCGGACGATTCGCCCGGCGACGCCGCGGTACTGCCCGCCCTCAACATCACGGCCGCGCATGATTCGCCGCAACACTTGACCGACACGATCTCGACGGGTGCGCTCGGCACCCGCCGCCAGCTCGACACACCGTTCTCGACGACCATCGTCACGTCGGAAGAGCTTGAGGCCCGCCAGCCGTACAAGCTCGGCGACGTGTTCGCGAACGACGCGTCGGTGTCGGACAACAGCGGCGCCTACAGCGCCTGGGCCAGCTACATGACGGTGCGCGGCATGCAGCTCGACTGGCAGAACGGCTACAAGATCGACGGACTGCCGTTCGTCACGTACGGCATCACGATGCCGTACGAGCAGCTCGATCGCGTCGAACTGCTGAAGGGGCTCGGCGGCTTCCTGTATGGCTTCGTGACGCCGGGCGGCGTCGTCAACTACGTGACGAAGCAGCCGGGCGCCGAACCGGTGCGCAGCGTCGACATCGGTTACCGGAGCACCAACGTGTGGACCGAGCATGTCGATCTCGGCCAGCGCTTCGGGCCCGACCACATGTTCGGCGCGCGGCTGAATGCGACCCACGAGGAAGGCAAGACCTACAACGACGGCAACATCCGCCGCGACAGCGTGTCGCTCGCGCTGCAGGCGAACCTGACGCGCGACCTGTCCGTGTCGTTCGGCGCGCTGTACCAGGACCGCCGCACGACGGGCCAGACGCCGTCGATCTTCACCGGCAGCTATCCGGGCGGCGCGCTGCCCGCGACGATCAGCGGCGGATCGACGAACCTGGGCGGCAAGGACCAGTACCTGAACACGAACCTGCAGCTCTATACGACCGGGCTGCAATACCAGCTCGCGCCCGACTGGCAGCTCGACGTCACGTACAGCTACAGCAAGGCGACGCGCCGGCGTAACGAAAGCACGCTCTACCTGCAGGACGCGGCCGGCAACTACACCGACAGCCGCTACGTCGGCATGGAGGATCACCGCTTCAGCCAGTGGCGCGCGATGGTCGAGGGCAAGGTACGCACGGGCCCGTTCAGCCACCAGATCGTGCTCGGCGCGTCGTGGCAGAAGCAGGCGAACGACTATTCGGCGAACAGCGTGTTCGTGCCGCTCGGCGCCGGCAACCTCTATGCGCCGAATCCGTACCGCTACGAGAGTCCGCACGGTTTCATCCAGTACCGCACGAGCGAGATCGTGCAGAAATCGCTGTTCGCGAGCGACACCGTGCAGTTGACCGAGCGCTGGTCGGTGCTGGCCGGCGTGCGCTACATGAACTACGCGCAGCGCGCGTTCCAGGCGAGCGGCGCCGAGGACCCCAGCTATCGCCAGAACGGCGTAGTGACGCCGACCTTCGCGGTGATGTTCAAGCTCGCGCCGACGACCACCGCGTACGCGAGCTACGCCGAGTCGCTCGAGCCCGGCAGCCGCGTGAACGACGTCTACGCGAACGCGGGCCAGGTGCTCAAGCCGTTGCGCAGCAAGCAGTACGAGCTGGGGATCAAGAGCGAGCACGCGCGCTGGAGCGCGACGGCCGCGCTGTTCCGCATCGAGCGCAGCGCCGAATACGCGAACGCCGCGAACGTCTACGTGCAGGATGGCGAATCGATCATTCAGGGGATCGAGGTCGGCGCGCGCGCGAAATTCGGCGCGCACTGGAACGCGGGCGTCGACGCGATGCTGCTCGACGCGTGGTACGCGAACGGGATCGGCAACAATGGCAACCGCGTGGCCGGCGCGCCGCGCTTCGTGCTCGCCGGCGACCTCGGCTATGCGGTGCCGGGCGTGCCGGGGCTGACGCTCGGCGTCGACGCGAAATTCACCGGCGCGACGCCGCTGCGCGCGGCCGGCGGCCTCGACGCACCGGGCTTTCTCGTCGTCAACGCGGGCGCGCGTTACCTGACGCGGGTCGGACGGCACGACGTGACGCTGCGCGCATCGATCGACAACGTGTTGAACCGCCGTTACTGGGAATACCAGTACGCGGACTACGTGAAGCCGGGCGACCCGCGCACGGTGAGCCTGAGCGCGAAGATCGATTTCTGAACGCCGCGGCCGGCGGCCGCAACCCGCTGGCCGCAGGGTCTCGCCAGCCGGCGGGAACACCCGCGCCGCAATGGCATCGGGATTTTTCCCGGCCCGCAAAAGCAAAACGGCGGAGCGGCCTCTTTCGAGGCACACTCCGCCGTTTTGCGGCGAACCGGCAGACGCTCTTAGTGGAGCTTCTTCGGCAGCATCTGGCTGCGCAGACGCTTGTGCAGGCGCTTGACGGCTGCTGCCTTCTTGCGCTTGCGGACTGCGGTCGGCTTTTCGTAAGACTGGCGCTCACGCAGTTCAGCGATCAGGCCATTTTTTTCGATAGCGCGACGAAAGCGGCGAATCGCCACTTCGAACGGCTCGTTTTCTTTCAGAAGAATCGTCGTCATGTCGTTCCTAAATTGCTTAAACGGTCAAAAACGTAGCGGCCAAGCGCCACGCACCGGCCATCCGAGCGTCCCCACAACAGGCGAAACGAGCGGAAATACGGCCTCGGAGGCCGGAAAAGAGAGGCGGAAAGCACCGCGAGTACGCTTCACAACCGCGTGCAGCGCCGCGTTTGACTGCCAGCAGACATGCCGAAACCGGCAAAGGCGTGACAGAAAATCTCAATTCAGCCCGCCATCATAGCAGGGAATCACAGACAAAACCACCCTTTTGTCGGTCGTGTGTGCACAGCGTCGCGACTGAGTGCCGGAGCCGCATCGGGCCGGTTTCTGCCCCCCATTTAATCCGGCGCCGTGCCGAGCGGGTCCGAAATGACAAAGAAGGATAAAAAATCGGGCCGAATCTCCACGTGCCCCTCAAGTTTTGTTTTGGTACGCCGAAATCCTGCTCTGAGGCGGCCAGCAATGAACGAGTGCTTCCGCCGACGCCAAAACGGCTTTCCAGGGCTTTCGGCTTACACAGGAGATTTTTCCATGCTCGGAATTAACAGCAACATCAACTCGCTGGTTGCACAGCAGAACCTCAACGGCTCGCAAAACGCCCTGTCCCAGGCCATCACGCGCCTGTCGTCGGGCAAGCGCATCAACAGCGCAGCGGACGACGCAGCAGGCCTCGCGATCTCGACCCGGATGCAGACCCAGATCAACGGTCTGAACCAGGGCGTGTCGAACGCCAACGACGGCGTGTCGATGATTCAAACGGCTTCGAGCGCACTGTCGTCGCTGACGAACAGCCTGCAGCGTATCCGCCAGCTGGCCGTCCAGGCGTCGACGGGCACGATGTCCACGACCGACCAGGCAGCTCTGCAGCAGGAAGTTGCGCAGCAGATCCAGGAAGTGAACCGTATCGCGTCGCAAACGACGTACAACGGCACGAACATTCTCGACGGCTCGGCAGGCATCGTGTCGTTCCAGGTCGGCGCGAACGTCGGCCAGACGATTTCGCTGGACCTGAGCCAAAGCATGTCGGCTGCGAAGATCGGCGGCGGTCTGGTGCAGAAGGGCCAGACGGTGGGTACGGTGACGGGTCTGTCGCTCACGAGCGCCGGCGCATACACCGCTTCGGGCGCGACGATTACCGCGATCAACGTGATTTCGGACGGCCAGGGCGGCTACTCGTTTACGGACCAGAACGGCCAAGGCATCACGTCGGGCGCCGCAACGGCCGTCTTCGGTTCGAACGCAACGGCCGGCACGGGCACGGCAGTCGGCGCACTGTCGCTGCAATCGGGCGCAACGGGTGCGGGCACCACGGCTGCACAACTGACGGCAATCAACAACGCCATCGCCCAGATCAACGCCGTCAACACGCCGAAGACCGTGTCGAACCTCGACATCAGCACGGTCAGCGGTGCGAACGTCGCGATGGTGTCGATCGACAACGCGCTGCAGACGGTGAACAACGTGCAGGCGGCACTGGGCGCGGCACAAAACCGTTTCACGGCAATCGCCACGGCGCAACAGGCGGAATCGACCGACCTGTCGTCGGCACAATCGCAGATCACCGACGCGAACTTCGCGCAGGAAACCGCGAACATGTCGAAGAACCAGGTGCTGCAGCAAGCAGGCATCTCGGTGCTCGCACAGGCGAACTCGCTGCCGCAGCAGGTCCTGAAGCTCCTGCAGTAATCGCGTAGCAACTCACGGCCGGGCCCCGCGTAACGCGCGGCCCGGCCGCAGGCACTTGGCGCGCGGGGCGTTGCTCCGCCGCCAGGTCTTCATCCAGAACTTCCCGGATCACCCGCCGCACGGAGCAACACGATGTCGACGATCAATCCCGCCGTCACCGCCGCCAACAACTCGGCCAACAGCGCGCTGCAGCAAGCCGCCCAATCGATCATCAGCGGTTCGACCGGCAACTCGTCGATGGACGTCAACTCGCTCGTGACGGCACTCGTCAATGCGAAGACCGCCGGCCAGGCCGCCGCGCTCAACGCGCAGCAAAGCAGCGACAACACCCAGATTTCCGCGTACGGCGCGCTGTCGGCCGCGCTGAGCGCACTGCAGGCCAGCCTCACGACGCTGTCGAACGGCTCGCTGCAGAACACCTTCACCGCGACCGCGAGCGGCACCGGCCTCACCGCGACCGCGGGCGCCGGCGCAGTGGCCGGCAGCTATTCGGTCGGCGTCACGCAGATCGCGACGTCGCAGTCGCTGTCGTCGGCCGCGTTCGGCGCGTCGACCGCGCTGGGCACCGGCACGATGACGCTGTCACTCGGCAGCCAGTCGTTCACCGTCGACGTGAACAACACCAACAACACGCTGTCCGGCATCGCTGCCGCGATCAACTCCGCGACCGGCAACCCGGGCATCGTCGCGTCGGTCGTCAACGGCAGCGACGGCGCGCACCTCGTGCTCAGCTCGACGCCGACCGGCGCGGCGAGCACGATCGGCATCGCACTCAGCAACGTCGCGGGCGACAACGGCCTGTCCAGCCTCGGCGTCACGTCGACGGCCAGCACGACGGGCGGCCAGTCGACGATCACGTCCGCGAACGGTAGCGCCGCGTGGAAGCAGAGCACGGCCGCGCAGGACGCCGCGTTCACGATCAACGGGATCGCCGGCACGAGCGCGAGCAACACCGTGACGAGCGCGATCACCGGCGTCACGCTGAACCTGACCAGCGCCGCCGTCAGCGCCACGCAGCCGCAAACGTTGACGGTCGCGACCGACACGAAATCCCAGGCCGCCGCGATCAACAACTTCGCGACGCTCTACAACACGCTCGTCACGACGATGGGCTCGCTGTCGAGCTTCACGTCGGGCGCGTCGTCGCAAGGCCCGCTGCTCGGCGACTCGACGCTCAACACGATCAAGAATGCGCTCGCGTCGATCGTCGCGAGCGGCGTGAACAGCAACGGCTCGACGGTCAACCTCGCGTCGATCGGCGTCACGCTGCAGGCCGACGGCACGCTGAAGGTCGACAGCACCGCGCTCAACGGCGCGCTGCAGAACAATCCGACGGGCGTCGCGTCGCTGTTCAACTCGACGAACGGGATCGGCGAGCAGTTGACGACGAACATCACGAACTACACGAAAACGAACGGGCTGATCGCCGCGCGTACTACCGCGCTCAGCAACGATCTGAAGAACGTCGCTCAGCAGCAGACGACGCTGTCGAACTACGCGGCACAGCTGACCACCCAGTACCAGGCGCAGTTCACCGCGCTCAACACGCTGATGGCGACGATGAACACCAACTCGCAATACCTGACCCAGCTGTTCGGCGGCGCGAACAGCGGCGGCGCGCTGGCGACCAACAAGAGCTGACCGCTAGCCGGACAGGGGAGCCCCGATGGAACAGACCGAACTGATCGCCCGGATCGACGCGCTGACCGACTCGATCGAACACGCGGCCACGATGGCCGACTGGGCCGAGGCCGTGCGCCTCGCCGATGCGCGCTGGCAGCTCGTCGCGCTGCTCTCGACCGATCAGCCGCCCGTCGGCATCGCCGCGATCCGCCGCATGCAGGTCAGCAACGACCGCATCTTCGCCGACGCGCAACGCGCGCAGCAGGAGCTGACCGACGAATACCAGGCGGCGATGAGCCGCGTGCAGGCCGTCGGCCAGTACCAGAGCATCGCGAGCCGTTAAGACGCGCCGCGCGGCGTGCTCGACACGCGCGCGCCGCCCACCCGACAACAAGAACTACACGCTGATGTGAGGGCGTGCTCGTTCGCCTCCCCGCCCGCCTCGTGCGGGCGTTTTTTTGGGTGCCGTCAGGCCGTCACGCCTGCGTCTACGCGACCCAATCGGCGGAATTGGCCGCGCTTTTGACACCATCTCGCCGGTTCGGTGCGGCCACTCGTTACAGATAATGGCAAACACCGAACAACCGCGCCCCTTGCCATGCTCCCACTCGACTCATCCGACCGCGCCACACTCAGCCCGGAGCAGCAGTTCGAGCAAGATATCGCGCTCGTCATGCAGAACGCCATCAAGCACCATCACGACGGCGCATTGAGCGATGCGGAAGCCTTGTATGGCGCGATCCTCGACGCCATGCCGGAACATGCAGACGCGAACCACAACCTCGCAGTACTGCTGGTCGACACCGATCGGCCCGCCGACGCAATTCCGCACTTCGAAATCGCACTGGGAGCGAACCCGGGCAACGGCCAATGCTGGGTCAGCTACATCAACGCGTTGTTCCGGGCAAACCAGACGCCGGCGGCATGGGTCGCCGTCGAAATGGCACAGCAGCGCGGCGTGCACGGCCCCGCCCTGGACGGCCTGATCTCGCAAATGGCCACGCCCACCGTGACGTTCCCGACGGCAGCCGCCGCAGGTCCGGCCGCTCCGGCCAGCATCACGCTGACCATTTCGTCAACGCGGCAACTCGACGAAAGCAAGAAGGAGAACGTGCCCGCGGAGCATGTGCGCAAGGCACCGCTGTCCAGCCTGCGCAAGCACGCCGCCCTCTTCGACAAGCGGCGCTCGGCGGAGGCGCTCGCGCTTGCACGGCGGCTCGTCGCGGACTATCCCGATGACGGCGCGTGCTGGCGCACGCTGGCGGTCTCGCTGTACAAGGAACGGCAATACGTGGAGATGGCGGACGTCGCCTATCGCGCACTCGAAACCCTGCCCGGCGACCTCCTGTTACGCACGCTGCTCGCCGACACGCTGCGCCTCATGACGCGGCACCAGGAAGCGGAAGTCCAGTGCCGCGCGATCATTGCGGCGCAGCCGACGCACATGGAGGCGCACCGCATTCTCGGCATCGCGCTGCACGGGCTGCGACGCCAGCAGGAAGCCGTCGCGGCATGTCGACGCGCCGTGGAACTGGCGCCGCACATGGCACCACCAAACGGCGCACTCGGCTTCGTGCTGCTCGATCAGGGCGCTGCGCGGGAGGCGGTCCCCTGGCTGCGACGCACCATCGAAATCGATCCGAACGACAGCGTGTCGCACAGTTCGCTGCTGTTCAGCCTGATTCACGACGACGCCAACACGCCCGAAATGCTGCTCGACGCGCATCGCGCGTTCGGCAAGCAGCATGAAAGACATGCGTTGCCGAAAAAATACGCCAATTCCCGCGACCCCGAACGCCCGTTGCGGATCGGCTTCGTGTCCGGCGACTTGCTGAACCATGCGGTCGCGCACTATCTGCTGCCCGTCGTCGAACACCTGAGCCGCGACCCGAACCTGTCGCTGCACTTCTACTACAACTTCGTGATCGACGATCACGTCACGGCGAAACTGCGCGCGTACTCCACCACGTGGCGAACCGTAACAGCGCTGAGCGATGCCGCGCTCGCGGAACAGATCCGCGACGATCGTATCGATATCGTAATCGATCTCTCCGGTCACACTGGTCGCAACCGCCTGGTTGCGCTTGCGCGCAAACCCGCACCGTTGCAGGCATCGTGGATCGGCTACCCGGGCACGACGGGCATGCGCACGATCGACTACTACCTGAGCGACGGCGTCGTCACGCCGGCCGGCGAACTGGACGAACAGTTCGTCGAGAAGATCGTGCGCATGCCCGCACTGGCGCCATACGCGCCACCCGCGAACTGCCCGCCCGTCAACGGCTTGCCAGCGCTCCACAATGGCTACGTCACCTTCGGCAGCTTCAACCGGCTCAACAAGTTGCGCCAAGACGTGGTTGCACTGTGGGCCGCAGTGCTGCGCGCGAAGCCTGACGCGCGGATGGTGATCGGCGCGATCGAGCAGGATCTCGATCGCGAGATGATCGCCGGTTGGTTCGCAGCCGAAGGCATCGATCCGGCACGCCTGACCTTCCAGTCGCGCGCGACCATCGCCGTCTATCTGCAGCAGCATCACCATGTCGACATCTGCCTTGACACGTTCCCGTATGCCGGCTCGACGACGACGCTCAACGCGCTGTGGATGGGGGTACCGACCGTGACGATCGCCGGACGATCGATCCCGACCCGAGGCTCATCGAGCTGGCTCAAGCGGGTCGATCTCGATGCCTTCGTCGCATACGACAAAGACGAATTCGTCCGCAAGGCCGTCGCGCTGGCCGGCGACCTCGACACGCTGCAGGCGCTGCGCAGCAGCCTCCGCGATCGCTGCCTTGCATCGGCGCCGTTTCATCCGGACGTCGTCGCGCAGGGGCTGTCGGTCGCGTTGCGAATGATGTGGCGGCGATGGTGCGCGGGCGAAGCACCGGTCTCGTTCGATGCCGTCCTGCCCGACCAGCCACTATCGGCGCACATCGAACAAGCGACCGGCTGAACGGCCTGACAGCCCACGATGCTCGACCGGCCGGCCCGGGGCGGACCATGGCATTCCCGTGAATTGGCTCGCAAACCGCCCCCTGCTCGGTCGATCGCCCGGGCAACACGCGCGCTAGAGTGCACTCACGATCAACGGTGTGCGAATTTGCGCTCGAGACGTACGACTTCGGGAACGCATCATGGACAAGCTCATACCCGTTACACAGCCCTACATGCCCCCACTGGACGAGTTTCTCCCGTATCTGAACCAGATCTGGGAGAGCAAGATCGTCACCAACGGCGGGCGCTTCCATGCGGAGCTCGAGCGAGCGCTGTGCGAATTCCTCGGCGTCGAGCACATTTCGCTGTTTTCCAACGCGACGCTCGCGCTGATCACGGCACTCCAGGCGATGAAAATCACCGGCGAAGTCATCACGACGCCGTTCAGCTTCGTCGCCACGACGCATGCGCTGCACTGGAACGGCATTCGCCCCGTGTTCGCCGACATCGATCCGGTGTCAATGAACCTCGATCCCGGGCGCATCGAAGCGGCGATCACGCCGCAGACCACCGCGATCCTGCCCGTACATGTCTACGGCTATCCGTGCGACGTCGAGGCAATCGAGCGGATCGCCGACACCTACGGCTTGCGCGTGCTCTACGATGCCGCTCATGCGTTCGGCGTGCGGCGCCACGGCCGCTCGGTACTCGAATTCGGCGACATGTCCGTACTCAGTTTTCACGGCACCAAGATCTTCAATACGTTCGAGGGCGGCGCACTCATCTGCCGCGACGCGAAGACGAAGCGACGCATCGATCATCTGAAGAACTTCGGCTTCGTCGACGAAGTAACGGTGATCGGCCCCGGCATCAACGGCAAGATGAACGAGGTACAGGCGGCCTTCGGCCTGCTGCAACTCGAACACATGGACCGAATCGCCGACGGTCGCGCGCGCGTGGACGAGCGCTATCGGACTGCATTTAAAAACGTGCCGGGCCTTCTATTGCCACCGATTCCAGAGCACTGCACGCGCAACCACTCGTACTTTCCGGTGCGCATCACCCGCGACTTCCCGGTAACACGCGACGCGCTCTACGATGCGCTTCGCGCGCACAACGTCGCAGCGCGCCGGTATTTCTATCCACTGATCAGCGAATTCCCGACCTATCGCGGCCTGCCGTCGGCGGTGCGCTCGAATCTGCCCGTCGCCAGCGACCTCTCGCACCAGGTGCTGTGCCTGCCGATCTACCCGACGCTCACCGCGCGCGACCAGGATCGGATCATCGATATCGTGCTGGCCGAGGCAGGTCTGACGCAACATGCAAGCTGAACGCCGGCTGGCCGTCATGCAGCCGTACTTCTTCCCCTACATCGGCTATTTCCAGTTGATGGCCAGCGTCGACACGTTCGTCGTGTTCGACGACGTGAGCTTCATCAATCGCGGCTGGATCAATCGCAATCGCATCAACGTCAACGGTGCGGCACACATGATCACCATGCCGTTGCGGCAGGCCAGCCAGAACCGGCTCATCTGCGATATCGACGTGGCAGACGACGCAAACTGGCGGCCCCGGATCCTACGCACGATCCATCAAAGCTATGCACGCTCGCCGCATTTCTCGCGTGTGTTTCCGGTCATCGAGCGCATTCTGATGCACGACGCACCCAACCTGGCCGATTTCCTCGTGCACGGCCTCTTCGCGCTGCGCGACCACCTGCGGCTCGACACACACATCGTCGCGACGTCGCGACGCTACGAGAACGCATCGTTGAAGGCACAGGCGCGCATCATCGACATCGGTCGGCAGGAGCGCGCGTCTGTCTACGTGAATCCGGTCGGCGGGCAAGAACTGTACGATCCGCATGCGTTCGCCGCCGCCGGCCTGCAACTGAAGCTCCTGACACCCGGCCTCGCGCCGTACACGCCCGTTCGCGGCCCGTTCGTTCCCGCACTGTCGATCATCGACGTGTTGATGTGCAACGACGATGCAGCGATCGACCAATTGCTGGCAGGCGCCACACTGTCATGAAAGACCGTCTCCACACCGCCCTCATCCGTCACTACGAGTCGTGCCTCGAACGCCACGGCGATACGCATCGCGGCGTGGACTGGCCCAACGCCGAGGATGCCACCACACGCTATCGTGTGATGCTCGATCTGGTACGGCCCGGCTCGACGCCCGCCGCGCTGCTCGATTTCGGATGCGGTGCGTCGCATCTGTACCAGTACATGCTGGACCAAGGCATTGATGGGCTGAGCTACGCCGGACTCGATGCGTCTCCGGCGTTCTGCGACCTGTCCCGGCGCAAGTATCCGCACAACGACTACCAATGCGTCGATGTGCTCGCAGAACCCGACCGGCTCGGCGAATACGACTACATCGTGATGAATGGTGTCTTCACCGAGAAGCGCGAGCTCGGCTACGACGAGATGTTCGATTACTTCACGCGCCTGTTACGCGTCGTGTTCCCGAAAGCGCGCAAAGGCATCGCGTTCAACGTGATGTCGAAGGAAGTCGACTGGGAGCGCGACGACCTGTTCCACGTGCCGGTCACGCAGTTGACGCACTTCCTGTCGCGCGAGCTGTCGCGCCACTATGTGCTGCGCCACGACTACGGGCTTTACGAGTACACGACGTACGTGTACAGGGAGCACAACTGATGGCAAACGTCATTCTGTTCGGCCTGCAAGACTATGCAGAACTCGCGCACTACTACCTTCAGCACGATTCGCCGCACACGGTGGTCGCATTCTGCGTCAACCGGCAGTACTTGCCCGAGAGCCGGACGTTCAGGGGCCTCCCCGTGATCGCATTCGAGGACGTCGCCGAGTCCCATCCTCCGGGCGACTTCAGTTTCTTCGCGCCGATGTCGCCGAAGCGGATGAACCGCGAACGCGAGAAGATCTTCAACGACCTCAAGACACGCGGCTACCCACTGATCAGCTACGTGAGTTCGCGCGCCACTGTCTGCCACAACACGATCGGCGAGAACTGCTTCATCCTCGAAGACAATACCCTTCAGCCGTTCACGACCATCGGCAACAACGTCGTGCTGTGGAGCGGCAACCATATCGGCCATCACGGGCGCATCGCCGATCACGTGACGATGACCTCGCACGTCGTCATGTCCGGCCATTGCGATATCGGTGCGTACAGCTTCGTGGGTGTGAACGCCACGCTGCGTGACGGCGTGACGATCGGTGAAGGCACGTTCATCACGATGGCTGCCGCGATCACGAAGTCGACGGAACCGTGGTCGGTATACAAAGGCAATCCCGCGGTCAAACTGGCAATGGCCAGCACTGATCTGAAACTCTAGGAAAACCCATGGCAGGCATACGGTGGGACAAGCAGGGGCTGATCTATAAGCCCGATGCACGGCTGCCCTGGGCGAAATCGCACGCACAAATTCCGACGGTAGCAGGGGGCGACGGCGATACGCTGCAACTGCTGTTCAGCAGTCGCGACGCGGACAATCGCAGCGCGATCGCCAGCATGGCCGTGCGTACAAACGCACCCGCCGAGATCGTGTCGATTGGCCCCGATCCGGTACTGCCGCCGGGTGCGCTCGGCACGTTCGACGACTGCGGCACGATGCCGTCGTCGGTCGTGGAGCACGAAGGCGTCCGCTATCTGTATTACATCGGCTGGAACGTGCGCAATACGATTCCGTACCACAACGCGGTGGGCCTCGCGATCAGTGAGGACGGCGGTCATCATTATCGGAGACTGTTCGAGGGGCCGGTGATGGATCGCACGGCCGACGAACCGCACTTCTGTGGCACCACCTGCGTCCGGATCGAAAACGGCATCTGGCGCAACTGGTACCTGTCGTGCACCGGCTGGACCCTGGTCGACGGCAAGCCCGAAGCGCGCTATCACCTGAAATACGCGGAATCCCGCGACGGCATTCACTGGTCGCGCGGCGGCCGCGTCGCGATCGACTACCTGGACGATCACGAAGGCGGCCTGGCTCGCGCGTCGGTTCATTTCGACGGCACCCGTTACCGGATGTGGTTCTGCAAGCGCAGCCACGACGGGTACCGCGAGCGTTCGTCCGTCAGCTACCGGATCGGCTATGCCGAATCCACGGACGGTATCACCTGGCATCGTCGCGACGAGGAGGCGGGACTCGACGTATCACCGAGCGGGTGGGATGCGTTCATGGTCGCCTATCCCGAAGTCGTGCAGGTCGGCGAGCGCCTGTACATGTTCTACAACGGCGACGGTTTCGGTGCGAGCGGGTTCGGGTACGCGCAAGCGCGGATCGGTAGCGGAATTCAGGGCGAGACAACATGGACGTGATCGCAGGTAACTTTCGCGAACTAGGTTATGCGGTCGTTGCACACAGCACGCTGCAGTCGGCGATGAGCGCCGTGCGGACGAAATTCGAGCAGCACTTCATCCCGAGATTCGGCGACGACACGACGCGCAACCGCAACATCATCAAGCTGCTCGCTGAAGATATCGATGTGAAGCGCTTCTTCTGCTCGCCGGAGCTGGCTGCCGCGCTCGACCGTCACGTCGGCATCGTCATGCCGGTGCAGACGGGCCCGATCGTCACGCACTACACGGCGAACGATCGCATCGGCAACAACTACGGGCTGCCGTATCACCAGGACTGGCCGAGCATGGGGACATCCTCTCGCGGCGTGATCGCGTGGACGTCGCTCACGGACATCCGCCCCGGAGCGCCCGGACTACGCATCGTCCCGGGCAGCCATCGGCGCGGACTGTGGGCGGGAGAACAGACCGACCGCGGCTATGTACTCCACGATCAGGAGATCGATGGCGCCTGCGACCTGGAGATCGACGCTGGCCACGTGCTCTTCATGTCGCCCTATCTCGTGCATCGGACACTCACCAGCGACGCGGTCGACTGGAAACTGTCGCTGTCGTGCCGCTTCGACGATTTCGCGTGCGATCAATGGAGTCACCGCGGGTTCGTGAGCGCTTACCGCACCGCTGTCGACCGGCAAGCCTATCTGTCGGGGTTCTGAGCACGGCACGCGGTGCCGCGGGCCGTGGCGATCGGCGTACGAAGATACAGTTCCATAATCCCGCGTAGTTCTGCACCGGGTGCTTGCTCGCGATGGGCAGACCGAACTCGCCGAGACGGCGCGTAAGCAGATCCATCTTCGCGTCCTCGATCTCGATCCGCAGTTGCCTGCACGCACCCAGGCCCTGCGTCGCATCATCGATGAGCGGGACCTCATGCCCGTCGACGTCGATCGTGACGTACTCGAACCCCGCCGCCATCCGAGCAATCGCTTGCTCGGCGCGAGCCAGCGCAACATGAGTTCGCGCACCGTCGTCTCGATGACGTGCCGATCGAAACCGAACGCTTGCGCGCGAGTCAACGCTTCCTCGCTCACGAGACTTTCAACAGCGACAAACTTCCAGCCATTCATGACGGCCTTGTTCGATTTCATGCATGGCGGGAACGCGTGTCCGCTGCTCCCGATCGGACCTCCCCCGAGAACGCGTTGATTCTAGCGATGCGCGATCGATTCGAAGCGTTGAATCGATTCAGCAAACCCGGGGCAATTCGCGTCGTTCGCGCGAAGAGCCAGCCAGTGCGGGACGGCGAGCACGACCCGCGGCGTGCAACGATCGCTGCTGGGTTACGACATGCCGCGGATTCGAGCCATGCGTTCGGATCGCGGCGGATCGTACCGACGGGCCGTGAACTCGCAGACCGAGACCATCGCTGCGCACCCAATGCCGGCGTGTTCAGACATCGTCAAGATGCGTGCCCGGCCTAAATTCGGTGTCAGACCTGCCGTTATAGCTAAAGCAAGGAAGACGTCATGCAAGAGACAGGCATTCGTCAATTACGACCGCTTGCACATACGCCGGATCCTGCACGGTGGAACGGGGGGCAACGCTTGGCATGAAACGGTTTCATGCCGTACCCGCACGGCCACCGGAACGCATGCCGGGTGTCCGCCTTGCCCCGTCAAGGGTTCATTACAGCGTGCCCGACGCGGGCGAAACCGGCGCCCCGGTGCGTCTCCCACGTACCGGGCAAATATCAATCAACAAACACTGAGAGAACTCAATTCATGCGTAACAAACTGATCACACTTGCGGCCATGGTTCCCCTGATGTGCGACGCAGCGACGAGCGTCGTGATTGACGCGAAGGCCAATTGCCTTTCCAGCTACGTCGGGACCGTATCTGGCGGCACACCGGTCAAACTCACGCTCGCTGGCGGCCGGTATGCAGTTTCGCTCACGTCGAACTCGATGAGTTGCAGCGGCGGCGCGCTGGCGAACGGCTGCAACATCGACACGGCGTTCATGCAAGGTGGCTTCGGCAACATTCGGTGGGGCGGTACGGCCACGGTACGCCCCACCGTCATCGAGATGCCCTCGAGCCTCTCGAACGTCTACGTTTATGTGAGTGACGATTACTGCGGCGACAACTCGGGACAGGCAACGTTGCTGATTCAACCCGCAAACTAAGCAACCCTCGCACGGCTCCGGCGGCCGGGCAGCCTGCCTGGCATCACCGCGATACGAGATGACCCGACCCGTCGAGCCGTGCATGATTCCCACCGTTGTCGATCACCATTGCGCCCGGCTCATCACGTCGGGCGTCGTGCATCGAAGGGCACGTGGGTGGCTTGTACGTGACGATAGTCGGACAAGCGCGCGACCATTTCGGTCATCAGGTCAAGTGGTACGCAGTGTCGCATCCGCGATCACGCGCCCGGCCGCGATATATGCGGCAAACGTCTCCCGCAAGCGCTCAGCCATCTGAATCCAGCTGTCGCCACGCCCGCGCCGGAACAGCCGCACCGTGCCCGGATACCACGGCGAATCCTCACGGTCGTGCATCCACCGCCAGTCCACGTCCTGATTCGGCAGCAACACCCAGCAAGGCTTGCCGAGCGATGCGGCCAGATGCGCGGTCGACGTGTCGACGCACACCACGAGATCGAGTTGCGCGACGATCGCGGCCGTATCGGCGAAATCGTCGATCTCCGAGCCCAGGTGCAGCAACGGCAAGCCGCCCGGCGGATGCCGCGCCTCGTCCTCGCCCTGCCCCTTCTGCAAGCTCACGAAATTCACGCCCGGCACGCTCCACAGCGGCGTCAGCAACGCCAGCGACGGCAGCGAGCGGTGCGCGTCGTTGTGATGCTTCGGATTGCCTTTCCACACGAGGCCGACGCGCGGGCCGGCCGGCAGCGCATCGAGGCGCGCCCCCCAGCGGGCGACGCGCGCCGGCTCGGGAACGAACCGCACCGGCGGCGGGATCGTGTCGAGCGTCGTGCCGGCGTGCATCGGTGCGCTCAACAGGCTCGTCCAGTAATCGAATTGCGCGGCCTGCACGGTGGCCGTCTCGTGATCGAGCACCGCGTCGACGCCGTCGACCGTCTCCATCAGCCGATGCAGCGCCGGCTGGCACGCGAACACCACGCGCGCCGCCTGCCGCGCGCGAAACTCCGCGAAATAGCGGCTGAACTGCAGCATGTCGCCGAGGCCGTCCTCCTGCCAGACCAGCAACGTCTTGCCGGCCAGCGGCTCGCCTTGCCACTGCGCGCATCGCAGCACCTCGCGGGTCCGGCGATGCACGAACGTCGACTGCTCGTAACGGGATTCGTAGCGGTGCCACCCTTCCTCGAACCGTCCGCGGCCGAGCAGCAGCGTCGCCAGCCCGAAGCGCGCGTCGTCGTAGTCGGCGCGCAGCTCGAGCGCGCGGCGGTATGCGCGTTCGGCTTCGTCGAGGCGGCCCGCATGCGCGAACGTCGTGCCGAGGTTGTAGTGCGCTTCGGCCATCTGCGGCGCGAGCGCCAGCGCGTCGGCGAACGCGATGGCCGCTTCGTCGTGGCGGCCCTGCGCACGCAGGACGCAGCCGAGATTGTTGTGCGCCTGCGGCAGGTCCGGCCGGCAGCGGATGGCGTCGCGATAGGCCGCTTCCGCCTCGGGCAGGCGGTCGAGGTTCTGCAGCGCGATGCCGAGGTTGTAATGCGCTTCCGGATGATCCGGACACAGCGCAAGGGTCTGCCGGCTGGCCGCCTCCGCTTCCGGCAGCCGCTGCATGTCGACGAGGATCGCGCCGAGATTCGCGTGCGCGAGTACGTGATCGGCGCGAACGGCGATCGCGAGCCGATACGCGAGCTCCGCCTCCGCCGGCCGGGCCAGGACGCGGAGCAGGTTGCCGAGATCGGTCAGCACATCGGGCGAGCGCGGCTCGATCGACAGTGCCTGCCCGAATGCCTGTTCGGCCTCGTCGAGCCGGCCGAGCGCTTCGAGTACCTTGCCGAGCCGGTGATGGTGCGACGCGCGCAACGGCGTGACCGACGCCAATTGCCGGCGGGCGATCACCTCCGCCTCGGGTAGCCGCCCCTGCGACACAAGTAGCGCGCCAAGTCCTTCGTATGGCGGATCGAACGCCGGCATGGCATCGATCGCGCGTCGCCACCAGGCTTCCGCGTCGGCCATCCGGTTCAGGCCAAGCGCGCACACGGCCGCGACGTGCAGCGCCGCAATGGCCGGCGCGGGCGCATCGAGCAGCGGCGCGACGCGCGACAGCGCGTCGGCAAACCGTCCGTTCTGGCACAGGGCCGCGGCTTGCTGGGCAAGCGCAGATTCGTCGGGGGCTGGCTTCGTCATGAGCGGAGGCTGGGGCGGTTCGTCGCGTCCGGCGGCATCGCGGCGGTACGCCGTGCGCGGGAGTGCGACGCGCGGTTCGCCGTTTTGGCACGGACGGCTTCGCATCACAGGCTACCGAAGCAGATGCGGCTACGGTGCCGCGATTTGAGCTCGTTGCAGGCGGTTGTTCAACCGATTGACCACGTCGTGCAACGCCGGCCATCGCATTGCGGCGCCGCTGCAGGACACGCGAGGCGCGCCGTGAGTCCGGATGATCCGATGCTCAGGCGGGCGTCGTAGCGCTCGGGTCGCGGGACGCACTCATTGCACGATCCTTCGCCTCCTGTAGCGCTGCGAGCGTGTCGAGCGCCCGCCCTTCGTCGGCAGTCAGGTCGATAAGAAACGCATCGTTGTTCTCTTTGATCCAGCCGAGTGGCATATCCCACCACGCGAGTTGCAGCAGTTGTTCGCGCACTTTCTCCGAGAAACGGAAGCGAATCAGGCGCGCGGGCGATCCCGCGTAGATTCCATATGCCTCGGTACGGAAATTGGGCGGAATCACGGCTCGTGCACCGATGACGCAGCCGCTTTCGATTCGACTGCCACCAAGAAACAACGCTTCGTCGCCAATCCAGACGTCGTTTTGGATCACCGTGTCCTGGTATTGCGGCATCGGCACATTTTCAAGGCCATTACCGTAGATGCTGAACAGACTCGTGGAGATGGTTCGCATTTCGTGCTGGCCATTCAACAGGAATCGCAGACGCATTCCGCCGGCAACGTTCTTGCCGATCACAAGTTTCTGATGCCCTTGGTCATACTTAGCGATCGACCCCACACCGAGTCCTGAGCACCGGCCGATTTGAAAGGTGCCGCCCTGGGCCTCTTCATCAAGCCAGTCGCGGAAGAAATTGTTCGGAATGGTCGAAAAGGCACCATCGCGGTAGCCCAGTACGATGAAATGCTTCGCCCACGGATGGTCGGACAGTACACCAATGCAATCGTCGGAGGTCGTAACGTTCATACGCGGTCGCAGGTTTGCCGGCGCAGCGGCTCGATGCCGGGGCCGCCGGGAACAGGATGGGGTAGCCGCGCGGCACATCGGCCGCGATTATGGACGATGCAGTATAGAAAGCATGCGGAATCGATTGACGACGAATAAGAGTGGCGTTCTGACTTCTGTTCCGTCGATCGAGTCGGCGTGGTCGCGAGCCGGCGACGCGGCATCGCAGGCGCGGAAACAGGCACGGCGGAACGTTGTCGTTGCTACTTTGACGCACCGCTCTCGCTCAGCTCGACGAACACCCGCCGCAACTGCTCGAACTGCACGAACTGGAACTGCACGAACTCGACGAACTGCAGCTCGACGACGAGCAACTGCTGTCGGACGAATCGTACGACGTGCCGCCGCCCGCTTTCGCCGCGGCGCCCGGCGGCACCGGCGAGGCGGCCAGCACCGTGCCCGAATACGCCGACCACGCGGTACCGGCCAGCGCGCCTGCGCCGAACAGCGCGGCGGTCCACAACAGCGGGTCCGGATCGTCGCGTTCGGCGTCGCGTGTCTCGCGCGTTTCCTGCGCGTTGCTCGCATGCGACGCCTCGCGCGCAGCCCGCGGATCGTGCGCCGCCCGGCGCTCGAGCAGCGCGGCGCGCCCGGCCGCCGTGGCGCCGCCCCGCCCGAAGCCGGTCAGCCGCCGCGCGACGATCCGATACGCGATCGCGAACACCGCCATGCAGATGCCGAGCAGCAGCACGGGCCGCCCGCGACTCAACCCGACCGCCAGCTTCGCGGCGCCGGTGCCGAGCACGAGCAGCACGATCGCGCGCGCGGCCAGGCGCGACGCGCGCAACTCGCCGGCTACCCAGAACCAGCCCTGCGCCCGCATCCCGTCGACCACCTCCTGCGCATACCCGGCAAGCCGCTCGCGAAACGCGCCGTAGCGCACGGTGCCGGACGGTTGCTCCTTGAGCCACACGCAGTGATCGTCGTACCGGCCCGCGCGTTCCAGATCCGCGATCTTCACGTAACCGCCGTGCCGGGGAAGGGTCCACAGAACGACCGCGCCCGCATGCGCGAGCCACATCGTCACGACTTGCGCGACCCGCGCTTCGCCGCCGGTGAGATAGGCGACTTCGTCGGCGCTCAACCCGGACGAAGCCTTGCGCGTACGCCGCCCCCAGCGACGGACGCGAAATTCGAGGGCGTGGAGCGCGACGATCAGCAACAACGCAACGACACAGGCCGGCACGTAGAACGCGAGAAACTGCGGCCCCGTGTAATTCAGCACGTTGAAGTCCTGCGCCGATGCGCATGTGGCGGCGACGCTCGCCGCCGCCGCCGGCCACGCGAGTTTCGGCAGACGGTTGCGCCATGTGCGGCGCGGCGGCGCGGAGGCCGTGCCGTCAGGCTGCTGCGCCTCCGCCTTCGCATCGGCCGGCCGGTCGACGGGACGCGGCCAGATCGATGCCGGCGGCTCGCAACCGAACAGCCGGCGGTAGCTGTCGAGCGTGTCGCGATAGCGCTGCGCGTACACGGCGGCCTCGTCCGGCGCGCCGGTGCCGGGCATGTGGTGCAGCGGCGCGCGCAACACGCCGGCGCAGAACACGTCCCAGTATTCGAGCGTGTATTGCAGATGGAAATGCCACGCGGCATCGACCGCGACCGACGGCGTGACCGGATGCCCGGCCGCCTGTGCGAGGAACGCGAAGCGCTTGTATTCGTCGATCACGGCCAGCGCGTGGTCGCGCGACCAGCCTTCGGCTTCGGCGAGGCGCCGGCTGTACGGCAGCGGCGCGTGAGGATCGTCGGGGGAATACGCGTGCAGACGCGCAAGCAGCGCCTGCTGTGCCTCGGTCGGCGCGTACGCGGCGACGGCGGTCGAGGTAGACGGGATGGCAGCCATCGGGAAGTCGGCGCGATGCGCGGACGGCCGCCGCGATCGACGCTTGGAGTGGTCGTTGCGGGCGATTCTCGCACAACGGAAAGGCGGCGCAATAGCGCGGGAAATGACGACGCGATGGCGATACGGACGTGCGGTGACGCTACGCTCGAGCGACTTCGGAACAACGGATCGAGAAATTCGACGCCTGGAATCAGGCTATTTGGCGCGCCCGGCTGGGATCGAACCAGCAACCCCTGCCTTCGGAGGGCAGTACTCTATCCATTGAGCTACGGGCGCGTGAGACAGTGAAGCGACCCCATATACAGGCCGCCCACGATTGGCAAGACGGCAAGGATACCCGGTTTCCCATGACGCGTCCACCTCGCCCGCCGAATCGCCGTCGGGCGAGCCTGCGTGCGGGTAAACACGCGCCATCGCACCGCTCGCCGTGATGTAAACGTTCCGTCTATAATCGTCCGTGCTTCATTGGACTGCCATTTTGCCGTTGCACCGCGCTCACAATTCCTATTCACGGAGACGAGGCAAGCATGAGCGAAGCACCCCACGAATCTCCCGTCAAAACCCCCGGGCAGCTGATTGCCGTCATCATCGCGTCGTTCGCGATTCCGATCGTCCTGATCGTCCTGTTCGCCAATTACGCGAACCATGCGTTCCGTTCCGGCGCCGGCACGGACGCGCTGTCCGACGAGCAGGTCGCCGCACGTATCGCCCCGATCGCGAAGGTCGACGTGAAGGACGCCAACGCGCCCCGCACGTACAAGACGGGCGAGGAAGTCTACAAGGCCGTCTGCGTGACCTGCCACGGCACCGGCGCCGCCGGCGCGCCGAAGTTCGGCAACAAGGACGACTGGGCGCCGCGCATCTCGCAAGGCTTCGACACGCTGCTGAAGACGGCCCTCGCGGGCAAGGGCGCAATGCCGGCGCGCGGCGGCACGAGCCCCGACGACGTCAGCGACTATGAAATCGCGCGCGCGATCGTCTACATGGCGAACAACGACGGCGCGAACTTCCCCGAACCGGCCGCACCGGCCGCCAACGCGGCGCAGCCCGCCAGCGGCGCACCCGCGTCGGGCGCCGACGCGTCGAACGCGCAGGCCGCCGCCGCCATGGCGGCGATCGCCGCGATCCCGAAGGCCGGCGAAAAGCCCGCGGCCGCCCCGGCCGCCGCCGATGCGGCAACGGCCGGCAAGGCGCTGTACGCGTCGACCTGCCAGGCCTGCCACGCGGCCGGCGTGCTCGGCGCGCCGAAGTTCGGCAGCAAGGAAGACTGGGCGCCGCGCCTGAAGGATTCGATGGATACGGTCTACAACTACGCGCTGCACGGCAAGGGCGCGATGCCGCCGAAGGGCGGATCGAACGCGTCGGATGCCGACGTGAAGGCGGCCGTCGACTACATGGTCAACGCGGCGAAGTAACGCTCCCGCCCGGCCATCCGTAAAAAAACCCCCGCGACGCACGCGCATCGCGGGGGTTTCGTTTTGTGTTGCCGGTTCGTCGTGTCATCGTGCGCGCGCCGCCGCGTCACTTCTGCAGCAACGCCTTCAGGCTCGCGAGCCGGTCCTTCGGCGACATCGGCGCCTCTTCCGGCGTCGGCGGCGGCGCTTCGTCGAGCCCCATCTCGGGAATGAACCGCGACGGTTCGCACACGACCGTCTCGCGCGCCCGCTTGCGCTTCTTGCACCAGTTCAGGTGCAGGCTGCGCTGCGCGCGGGTGATCGCGACGTACATCAGCCGGCGCTCCTCCTCGATCCGTTCGTTGTCGATCGGGCCGTCGTCCTCGCTGCCGCCGCGGTGCGGCATGATGCCTTCCTCGACGCCGACCAGGAACACGTGCGGATACTCGAGCCCCTTCGACGCGTGGACGGTCGACAGCCGCACGGCGTCCGGATCCTCGTCCTTGCCTTCCAGCATCGACATCAGCGCGACGGTCTGAATCAGGCCGAGCAGGTTCTTGCCCGTATCGGCGAGCCCGTCCGCGTTGTGGAAACCGTCGGCCTCGCCGTCGACGGCATCCGTTTCAGGCTTCGTGCCCTTGCGCTTCAGCCATTCGAGGAATTCGAGCACGTTCTGCCACTTCGACTGCGCCTGCCGCTCGTCGAACGCGTCGTACAGGTACGCCTCGTAGTGGATCGCCTCCATCATGTCGTCGAGCACGACGGTCGCGGGCTCCTTGTCCGCGCGCTCGGTCAGGCGCTGGATGAAGTCGCAGAACATCCGCAGCGGCTCGACCTGGCGCGCCGACAGCCGCGCCTCGATCCCGCCCATGTACACGGCCTCGAACAGCGACACCTTCGCCTGCCCCGCGAACGACCCGAGCGCCTCGAGCGTCGTGTTGCCGATGCCGCGGCGCGGCGTCGTGACCGCGCGGATGAACGCGGGATCGTCGTCGGCGTTCGCGATCAGCCGCAGGTACGCGCACAGGTCCTTGATCTCGGCCTTGTCGAAGAACGACTGGCCGCCCGACAGCACGTACGGAATCCGCTCGCGCCGCAGCACCTGCTCGAAAATCCGCGCCTGGAAGTTGCCGCGGTACAGGATCGCGTAGTCGCGGAACTGCGCACGCCGCTCGAACTTGTGCGCGGACAGCCGGAACACGACCGATTCGGCCTCGTGTTCCTCGTCGTTGCACGCCGTGACGGTGATCGAATCGCCCATCCCGTGCTCGGACCACAGCTTCTTCTCGAACAGCTTCGGGTTGTTCGCGATCACGTTGTTCGCGGCGGTGAGGATCCGCACCGTCGACCGGTAGTTCTGCTCCAGCTTGATCACGTGCAGCTTCGGGAAATCCTTGCCGAGCTGCGCGAGGTTCTCCAGCGTCGCGCCGCGCCAGCCGTAGATCGCCTGGTCGTCGTCGCCGACCGCCGTGAACGCGGCGCGCGGGCCTGCGAGCTGCTTCAGCAGCTCGTACTGGCACGCATTGGTGTCCTGGTACTCGTCGATCAGCAGGTAGCGCAGCTTGTTCTGCCAGCGGTCGCGCACCTGCTCGTTCTTCGCGAACAGCTCGGCCGGCAGGCGGATCAGGTCGTCGAAATCGACCGCCTGGTACGCGTGCAGCGTCGCCACGTAGTTGCGGTAGACCAGTGCGGCCTGGTGTTCGTCCTCGTTGGCCGCGATCGCCATCGCCTCGTCGGGCATGATCAGGCCGTTCTTCCACAGCGAGATGATGCTCTGGATCTTGCGGATCAGCCCCTTGTCGGTCGTGCCGAGCTGCTCCTGGATCATCCCGAAGCAGTCGTCCGAATCCATGATCGAGAATTGCGGCTTCAGGCCGACGTGCTCGGCCTCCTGGCGCAGGATCTGCACGCCGAGCGAGTGGAACGTGCAGACGGTGAGCTGGTTGACGGGCACCTTGCGGCCTTCCTTGCCGGGCGTGGTGAGCGTCTTGCCTTCCAGCAGCTTGGACACGCGCTCGCGCATTTCGGCGGCAGCCTTGTTCGTGAACGTGACGGCGGCGATATGGCGCGGCTCGAAGCCTTTCGCTTCGATCAGGTGCGCGATCTTCTGCGTGATCACGCGGGTCTTGCCGCTGCCCGCGCCGGCGAGCACGAGGCAGGGACCGTCGAGGTAGCGCACCGCTTCATTCTGAGCGGGATTGAGGCCTGCGGACATGATGGCGGATGGTGTTGCTGGTTGACGGCGGAACGCCGGGAGGATGCCGTGCGCGGCAAGCCGGCAAAGCAGGCGCACACGCAGGCAGGACGCGCATGTTAACACGTCGGCGGCGTGTATTTCGGGCGCGCCGCAGGGCAGCGGCGCGCAGGCTTGCCGGGCGGGCGCCCCCTGTCCGTTCGCCGCGGTCGCGCCTGTCCGTTCGGCCAATCCGGCCCCGTCCGCGCGGCGATCGGACACAATATGCACTCCCCCGGCGCCACCCGCTGGCCCGCCTCAATTCACCTGAGCCGTCACCGGATCGATCTCATGGGATACCCGCTCGCCGCCGCCACCGTCGGCCCGCTGCTGTCCGTGCAGAGGCGTTACATGCGCCGGCGCCGCGTCAGCCCGAGGCGGCCGGCCCGCGCGACGGCGTGGCCGGCGACGGCCCGCTCCGGGGGCAGGCTAGCCGCCACGGCTCGCCGCACACCGCGCGCCAGTTGGTCATGCCGTACGGCGCCCATCCCGCGCAAAATGCCGGCGTTCCTTGCGCAAACGTCGCATCGCTTCGCGCGTGTCGCCCGGCGCGTCTGTGCAAGCGGCGGCGCCATGCCAAAATAGCCGGTCGTCTTCGTGCCGTTTCGGCGCGCCATCCTTTAATTTCCTTCGCAGCCAGGAATTGCCATGTCGTCATTGCTCAGGATTGGTTTGATGGGTTTCGGTTTCGCCGGCGCGACGTTCCACGCGCCCGTGATCGCCACGAGCGGCCGCACTGAAGTCGCCGCGATCGCGACGAGTCAGTCCGATCGCGCGCACGCCGCCTATCCGGGGGCGCGCATCGTCCCCGACCTCGACACGCTGCTCGGCCTCGACGACATCGAATGCGTGGTGATCGCCACGCCGAACGACACGCACTTCACGCTCGCGCGCCAGGTGCTCGAAGCCGGCCGCCACGTGGTCGTCGACAAGCCGGTCACGCTCACCGCCGACGAGGCGCTCGCGCTCGCGCGGCTCGCGAACGCACGCAGCCGGCTGTTCGCGCCGTTTCACAACCGCCGCTGGGATGGCGATTTCCTCACCGTGCGCCGGATCGTCGATTCGGGCGAGCTCGGCCGCGTCACCTGCTTCGCGTCGCACTTCGACCGCTTCCGGCCGACGCCGCGCACGCGCTGGCGCGAGGAGCCGGCCCGCGGCGGCGGCCTGCTGCTCGACCTCGGCCCGCACCTGATCGATCAGGCGCTCGCGCTGTTCGGCACGCCGGACACCGTGAGCGCCGCCGTCAAGACGCGCCGCGACAACGGTACGGCGCCCGATTTCGTGCACCTGCTGCTCGGCTATCCGGACAAGGACGTCGCGCTGCATGCGAGCGCGCTGTCGGCGATCGAGCCCGCGCGCTTCACGCTGCACGGCACGCGCGGCAGCTACCAGAAGTTCGGGCTCGACACGCAGGAAGATCAGCTCAAGGCCGGCCTCACCGCCGACGACGTCGAATTCGGCGGCGGCAATCCGCCCGGCCTGCTGCGCGTGCTCGACGGCGACGTCGAAGTCGAACGTCCGGTGCCGACGCTCGACGGCCAGTATGCGGAGTTCTACCGCGCGCTCGCCGCATCGATCCGCGACGGCGCGCCGTTCCCCGTCACCGCGCAGGACGCGGTCGACGTGATGACGATCATCGAGCTCGCCGCGCAGAGCGAGCACGACGGCCGCCGGCTGCCGTTCGTGCGTCGTATCGTCTAATCGTTGCCGGCCGGGTCGGCGCCCGCCCCGGCCGGCATCCCACGCCACGCGCCACGTACCACGCACCGTAGCGTCTGCCGCCCGCGGCCCCGTCGGCCCCGTCGGCCCCGTCGGCCCCGTCGGCCCCGTCGGCTCGTCGGCTCGGCGGCTCGGCGGCTCGGTCGGCTCGGTCGGCTCGGTCGGCTCGGTCGGCTCGGTCGGCTCGGTCAGCTCGGTCAGCTCGGTCGGCTAGGTCGGCTCGGTGACTCCGTGGCTCCGTGGCTCCGTGGCACGGCGGCATGGCGGCATGGCGTCTCAACATTCCGTTACAAATGGTGCGGGAACGAAAGTCAGCGGTCGCCCGGTCTGACGCGTTTCTCGAAAATCGAACCGACACCCATCCGTCAGGAGAATTTGATGCAACGGTTGATTCGCGCAGCGGCATGCTGCGTCCTGGTTTCCTCGCTCGCGGCCTGCATCGTGCAGCCGCAGCGGCCGGCCCGGCAGGCGCCCCCGCCCCGACCGAATCCGCAGGTCGTCGCGAACGACCGCATGCAGGAGGTCCAGGGCCGGATCGACAACCTGCACCGCCGCATCGACGCGCGCGTGAACGGCGGCTACTATCCGCCGCCGTATGGCGCGCAGTTGCACCACCGCCTCGACGTGATCCGCCAGGAAGCGAGCGACATGGCGGCCCAGCACAACGGCGGCCTGTCCGGCGACGAGCAGCGGGTGCTGAATCAGGAACTCGACACGGCCGCACGCGCGATCGGCGAGTAACGCGCCGGCGCCTGCCGGAGCGGATGACGCGGCGGCGCCCAGCGCCGCCGCTTGTCGCGAAGCGACATTCTTTTGCCCAAATTGACAATGCCCACCCGCTCGCGTACAGTCGCCCGCACGCGTCGGGAGAGCGTGCGACCGGGTGTTCCGACACCGGTTGCGCCGCCGAAGGGGCACACCCGCAAACTCTCAGGCAAAAGGACCGACCGCGTCGGGGAACCGCGTGCACGCACTGCGCGCGCAATACTTTCCCCGCACTCTGGAGAGCGGCAGTAGCCCGCAGCGCATTGGCTGCGCGGGCAAGCTGCCCACCGAAGGGGCGCGCGCTCGCCGGGCTTGGCCCGCAGCGCAATCTCTCAGGTATCGAGGACAGAGGGGCATGTACCGGATTGCTCGAGGCCATCGGCCGCGGCGGTCGGCACATGGCCGTTCTGATCCGCGCGCAAGCGCCTTGCCTGAGGCCTCGATGACTGCACTGAATCACACCCCGCTCAACGCCGCGCACCGCGCGCTCAATGCCCGCATGGTCGACTTCGGCGGCTGGGACATGCCCGTCAACTACGGCTCGCAGATCGAAGAACACGCCGCCGTGCGCACCGACGCCGGCATGTTCGACGTGTCGCACATGTGCGTCGTCGATTTCACCGGCAGCCGCGTGCGCGCGTTCTTCGAACACGCGATCGCGAACCACGTCGGCAAGCTCAAGACGCCCGGCAAGGCGCTCTACTCGTGCCTGCTCAATCCGGAAGGCGGCGTCATCGACGACCTGATCGTCTATTACTTCACCGAAGACTTCTTCCGCGTGGTGGTCAACGCCGGCACGGCCGAGAAGGACATCGCGTGGTTCAACCGGCTCAACGAACAAGGCGGCTACGGCCTGACCATCACGCCGCGCCGCGATTTCGCTATCGTCGCCGTCCAGGGTCCGAACGCCCGTGAAAAAGTCTGGGCGACGGTGCCGGCCGCGCGCGCCGCCACCGGCGAGCTCAAGCCGTTCAACGCCGCGCAGGTCGCCGGCACGCCGTTCGGCGATCTCACCGTCGCGCGCACCGGCTACACCGGCGAAGACGGCTTCGAAGTGATCGTCCCGGCCGTGCACGTCGTAGCGCTGTGGAATGCGCTGCAGCAAAACGGCGTGCGCCCGTGCGGGCTCGGCGCGCGCGACACGCTGCGCCTCGAGGCCGGCATGAACCTGTACGGCCAGGACATGGACGACACCGTCTCCCCGCTCGACGCGGGCCTCGCCTGGACGGTCGACCTCAGCGCGCCGCGCGACTTCGTCGGCCGCGCCGCACTGGAAGCCAACGGCACGCGCGCCGCGTTCGTCGGCCTGATCCTGCAAAAGGAAAACGGCAAGGCGGGCGGCGTGCTGCGCGCGCACCAGAAGGTCGTCACGCCGCACGGCGAAGGCGAGATCACGAGCGGCACGTTCTCGCCGTCGATGCAGGAATCGATCGCGTTCGCGCGCGTGCCGACGGCCGTCCAGATCGGCGACACCGTCCAGGTGCAAATTCGAGACAAGAATCTTCCCGCGCGCGTGGTAAAACTGCCGTTCGTGCGCAACGGCAAGGTCCTCGCTGCGTAACGACCGAGAAGCGGCCGGGGCCGCCTCCCGGCAAGCCGGGAGATGGCGCCCGGCGCAACCCCATCCGGCGCACCATGGCGGCGCGCCAGCAGAACGAACACACCTTTTTATCCAGGAGCATCCGATGAGCAACGTCCCGGCCGATCTGAAGTACACCGACGAACACGAGTGGATCCGCACCGAAGCCGACGGCACGCTGACGGTCGGCATCACCGATCACGCGCAGAGCACGCTCGGCGACATCGTCTTCCTCGAGCTGCCCGAAGTCGGCAAGTCGGTGACGGCGGGCGACGCCGTCGGCGTCGTCGAATCGGTGAAGGCGGCATCCGACATCTACTCGCCGGTGTCCGGCGAAATCGTCGAAGTCAATGGCGCGATCGTCGACGCGCCGGATCAGGTCAACAGCGACGCGTACGCAAGCTGGCTCTTCAAGATCAAGCTCGCGGCCGGCGCGTCGACCGACAAGCTGATCGACGCCGACGCGTACAGCAAGCTGATCGACTAATTTCCCTACCCGAACCGCGCGGCGCCGGCCTCGGCCCGCGCGGGACCAGAGTCACGCCATGAAGCTCGAACACCCGGACCGCCTGATGAACCGCACGCCCCTCTCGCTCGCCGCGCTCGAAACGCACGACGCGTTCGCCGAACGCCACATCGGCCCCGACGCCGCCAGCCAGCAGGCCATGCTCGACACGCTCGGCTTCGCGTCGCGCGCCGCGCTGATCGACGCCGTGATCCCGGCGTCGATCCGCCGCGCCGAAACGCTGCCGCTCGGGCCCTTCGCGCAGCCGAAGAGCGAGGCCGAAGCCCTCGCCGCGCTGCGTGCGCTCGCGGACAAGAACCAGGTGTTCCGCTCGTATATCGGCCAGGGCTACCACGACACGCACACGCCGGCCGTGATCCTGCGCAACGTGCTCGAAAACCCGGCGTGGTACACGGCCTACACGCCGTACCAGCCCGAAATTTCCCAGGGCCGCCTCGAGGCGCTCCTGAACTTCCAGCAGATGGTCGCCGACCTCACGGGTCTCGCGATCTCGAATGCCTCGCTGCTGGATGAAGCCACCGCCGCGGCCGAAGCGATGACGCTGCTGCAGCGCACCGGCAAGCCGACGTCGAACGTGTTCTACGTCGCCGACGACGTGCTGCCGCAAACCCTTGAAGTGATCCGCACGCGCGCGCTGCCGGTCGGCATCGAGGTCAAGACGGGCCCGGCCGCCGACGCCGCGCAGGCAAACGCGTTCGGCGTGCTGCTCCAGTACCCGGGCGTGAACGGCGACGTGCGCGACTACCGCGCGCTCACCGAAGCGATCCACGCGGCCGGCGGCCACGTGGTCGTCGCGGCCGACCTGCTCGCGCTCACCGTGCTGACGCCGCCCGGCGAATGGGGCGCGGACGTCGCGATCGGCAACACGCAGCGCTTCGGCGTGCCGATGGGCTTCGGCGGCCCGCACGCCGCGTATCTCGCGGTGCGCGACGAATTCAAGCGCCAGATGCCGGGCCGCCTCGTCGGCGTGACCGTCGACGCACAGGGCAAGCCCGCGCTGCGCCTCGCGCTGCAGACGCGCGAACAGCACATCCGCCGCGAGAAGGCCACGTCGAACGTGTGTACCGCGCAGGCGCTGCTCGCGATCATGGCGAGCATGTACGCGGTCTACCACGGCCCGCACGGCCTGAAGACGATCGCGCTGCGCGTGAACCGCATCGCGGCGCTGCTGGCCGCCGGCGTGAAACAGCTCGGCTTCGCGACCGTCAACGACACGTTCTTCGACACGCTGACGATCGATACCGGCGCGCGCACCGCGCAGGTCCACGAACTCGCGAAGGCCAAGCGCATCAACCTGCGCCGCGTGAGCGACACGCAAGTCGGCGTGTCGGTCGACGAAACGACGACCCGCGACGACCTCGCCGATCTGCTCGACGTGTTCGCGCAGGCCGCGGGCGGCACGGCACCGGCCGTCGATGCGCTGGACGCAGGTCTCGACGGCGTCGCCGCATTGCCGGCCGGCCTCGAGCGCACGAGCGCATACCTGACGCACCACGTGTTCAACCGCCACCATTCCGAAACCGAAATGCTGCGCTACCTGCGCAGCCTGTCGGACAAGGATCTCGCGCTCGACCGCTCGATGATCCCGCTCGGCTCGTGCACGATGAAGCTGAACGCGACGTCGGAAATGCTGCCCGTCACGTGGCCGGAATTCGGCCGGATCCACCCGTTCGCGCCGGCCGAGCAGACCGTCGGCTACCGCGAGATGATCGACCAGCTCGAACAGATGCTCGTCGCGGCCACCGGCTACGCGGCCGTGTCGCTGCAGCCGAACGCAGGCTCGCAGGGCGAGTACGCGGGCCTGCTGATCATCCACGCGTACCACGCATCGCGCGGCGAAGGCCATCGCGACGTGTGCCTGATCCCGGCGTCCGCGCACGGCACGAACCCGGCGTCCGCGCACATGGCCGGCATGAAGGTCGTGGTCGTCGCGTGCGACGCGCAGGGCAACGTCGACATCGCCGACCTGAAGGCGAAGGCCGAGCAGCACTCGAAGAACCTCGCGGCGATCATGATCACGTATCCGTCGACGCACGGCGTGTTCGAGCAGAACGTCCGCGAGATCTGCGAGATCGTCCACGCGCACGGCGGCCAGGTGTACGTCGACGGCGCGAACATGAACGCGATGGTCGGCCTGACCGCGCCGGGCCAGTTCGGCGGCGACGTGTCGCACCTGAACCTGCACAAGACCTTCTGCATCCCGCACGGCGGCGGCGGCCCGGGCGTCGGCCCGGTCGCGGTCGGTGCGCACCTCGCGAAGTTCCTGCCGAACCAGCGCTCGACCGGCTACGCACGCGGCGAGGAAGGCATCGGCGCGGTGTCGGCCGCGCCGTACGGCTCGGCGTCGATCCTGCCGATCTCGTGGATGTACATCGCGATGATGGGCGCGAAGAACCTGACCGCCGCGACCGAAACCGCGATCCTCAACGCGAACTACATCGCGAAGCGCCTCGCGCCGCACTACCCGGTGCTGTATTCGGGCCCGGGCGGGCTGGTCGCGCACGAGTGCATTCTCGACCTGCGGCCGATCAAGGAAACGAGCGGCATCAGCGTCGACGACGTCGCGAAGCGCCTGATGGACTACGGCTTCCACGCGCCGACGATGAGCTTCCCGGTGCCGGGCACGCTGATGGTCGAGCCGACCGAATCGGAATCGCAGGAAGAACTCGACCGCTTCATCGCCGCGATGATCGCGATCCGCGAGGAAATCCGCGCGGTCGAGGAAGGCCGCGCCGATCGCGAGGACAACCCGCTGCGTCACGCGCCGCACACGGCCGCCGTCGTCACCGCGAACGAATGGCCGCACGCGTACTCGCGCGAGCAGGCCGCGTACCCGGTCGCATCGCTCGGCACGAACAAGTACTGGCCGCCGGTCGGCCGCGCGGACAACGCGTACGGCGACCGCAACCTGTTCTGCTCGTGCGTGCCGGTGTCGGACTACGCATAACGCGCGTCACGCCTGGAGCCGGCCGATGGTGACCGCACCGCACGCAACCCCGGTTGCGTGCGGTTTTTGCGTTCGTCGGGCCGACCGGTTCACGTTCATCCGCCAATCCGGCTAACATCACACGCGATCCAGCCAATGAAGGAGTTCCGCATGGTGCGTCCGATGTTTCCGGGCCATGGTGCAACAGAGCGGCGGCCGCGCACGCGCGCAGGCCGTTCCGTGCCGATGCTCGTCGCGTCGCTGTCGCTGGCCGCCGCCGGCCTCGGCATGTCCGGCCGTGCGCACGCGGCGATGAATTTCTGCGCGGCGCCGGCGCTGCAGGCGAGCGAGACGACGCAGGCCGAGCCAGGCGTGCAGGCGCTGATCCGCAGCGTCGACGCACGCATCGGCGAGCAGCCGAAGGCGATGGCGCGCGTGCACACCGAAGGCACGCTGCCGCACGAAGGCATCTACGACCAGAGTGCCGCCGCGCTCAAGGACATGGACCTGATGCGCGATGCGGCGCTCGCGTGGCGCGTGACGAACGCGCCGCGCTACCTGCAACTCGTCGACCGCTTCCTGTCCGCATGGGTCTCGACCTATCAGCCGAGCTTCAACCCGATCGACGAGACGCGCTTCGAGAGCCTGATCGTCGCGTACGACATGACCGCGAGCGCGCTGCCGGTGAAGACGCGCAACGCGGCGGCCGCGTTCATCGCCAAGCTCGGCGCCGGCTATGTCGCGCAGGTCGACGCGCAGAAGCGCCCGCTCACCGGCACCTGGCGCAACAACTGGCAGAGCCACCGGATCAAGCTGATCGCGCTGTCCGCGTTCACGCTCGGCGACCGCAAGATGATGAACGCCGCGCAGCGGCTGTTCGTCGAACATCTCGCCGACAACATCGGCCCGGACGGCAAGACCTGGGATTTCGAGGAACGCGATGCGCTGCATTACGCGGTCTACGATTTGCAGCCGCTGGTGACGGCCGCGCTCGCCGCGCGCCGCTTCAACCGCAACTGGCTGCGCGAGCGCGGCGCGAACGGCGCGACGCTCGCGGCCGCGCTCGACTGGCTCGTGCCGTATGCGCTCGGCGAGAAAACGCACGAGGAATTCGTGAATTCGCCGGTGCCGTTCGACGCGAAGCGCCGCGAGGCCGGCCTGCCGGGTTACACGGGGCAGTGGGACCCGAAAAACGCCACCGAACTCTTTCATCTGGCCGCGCGGCTCGACGGGCGCTATGCCCGCGTCGCGCAGCAGCTTTCCCCAACGCCGCCCGCATGGCTCGCCGCGTGCCTGCCATTGCAGGCGCGCTAGCTTCATTCTTATCGCAAGGCAGGTATCGAAATGGCAGTCAGCGTGTTTGACCTCTTCAAGATCGGCATCGGTCCGTCCAGTTCGCACACGGTCGGACCGATGCGCGCGGCGCTGATGTTCGTCCAGGGCCTCGAGCGCGACGGGCTGCTCGACGCGACGGCCCACGTGAAGGTCGAGCTGTACGGCTCGCTCGGCGCCACCGGCAAGGGCCACGGCACCGACCGCGGCGTGATGCTCGGCCTGCTCGGCGACGCGCCCGACACCGTGGATCCCGACACGATCGACGCGCGGCTGGAAGACATCCGGAAAACGAAGCAGCTCGCGCTGCTCGGCACGCATCCGGTGCCGTTCGTGCTGAAAGACAACATCGCGTTCTACCGTCAGGCGCTGCCCGAACATCCGAACGGGATGAAGCTGCGCGCGAGCGACGCGAACGGCGCGGTGCTGGTCGAGCGCACTTACCTGTCGGTCGGCGGCGGCTTCGTCGTGACGGCCGGCGCGCCGAACACCAAGGTACTGAGCGCGGCCGAGCAGATGACGCACCCGTTTCGCACCGGCGCGGAACTGCTCGCGCTGACCGCATCGACCGGCAAGTCGATCGCGCAACTGATGTGGGAAAACGAGCGCGCATGGCACACCGAGGAAGAAACGCGCGACGGGCTGCTGAAGATCTGGGCCGTGATGCAGTCGTGCGTGTCGCGCGGCTGCGGGATCGGCCATCCCGATGCCGACGGCAACCTGCCCGGCCCGTTCCAGGTCAAGCGCCGCGCGCCGCAGCTGTACCGCACGCTGACCGGCAGCCCGGAGCGCGCGCTGCAGGACCCGCTGTCGATGATCGACTGGATCAACCTGTACGCGATCGCGGTCAACGAGGAAAACGCGGCCGGCGGCCGCGTCGTCACCGCGCCGACCAACGGCGCGGCCGGCATCATCCCGGCCGTGCTGCATTACTACACGCGTTTCACGCCCGGCGCGAACGAACAGGGCGTGATCGACTTCCTGCTGACGGCCGCCGCGATCGGCATCCTCTACAAGCTCAACGCGTCGATCTCGGGCGCGGAAGTCGGGTGCCAGGGCGAAGTCGGCGTCGCGTGCTCGATGGCCGCCGGCGCGCTCGCGGCCGTGCTCGGCGGCACGCCGCAGCAGGTCGAGAACGCGGCCGAGATCGGGATGGAACACAACCTCGGCCTGACCTGCGACCCGGTGGGCGGGATGGTGCAGATCCCGTGCATCGAGCGCAACGCGATGGCGTCGGTGAAGGCCGTCAACGCGGCGCGCATGGCGCTGCGCGGCGACGGCTCGCATTACGTGTCGCTCGACTCGGTGATCAAGACGATGCGCGAGACGGGCGCCGACATGAAGACGAAGTACAAGGAAACGTCGCGCGGCGGGCTCGCGGTGAATATCGTCGAATGCTGATGCCGGCCCCGGCGGCGACGCGGGATGGACCGATATCCCGCATTGCCGCCAGCACGGCGCCCGACGCTAGTCGTTCAGCCAGTTCTCCAGTCGCAGCCCCGGATAACTGACGAAATCCCGCTCGTTGTTGGTCACGAGGACGACATCGAGCGACACCGCATGCGCGGCGATCAGTTTGTCGAGGTGATCCTTCTTCCGCTCGCGGGTGGCGTCGCGGATCGGGCCATACGCTTGCGCGGCCGCGGCGTCGAACGGCGCGACGGGAATATCCTCGATCAATGCGGCGAGATGGCGGCGCTCCCGGGCCGGACTCGCACATGCGGTCACGCCGTACTCGAGCTCCGCATAGGTGATCGCCGACATGACGACGTCGCCCGTGTAGCACTGCGCGAATCGTTTCGCGACCTGCTCCGGCTGATGCTTCATCAGATAGATGCACATGTTGGTGTCGAGCATGAAGCGCGGCATCACAAACCCTCGCGTTCGGCCTGCTCCTGATCGCCGCGCCCTTCGGCCATGAAGTCCGGCCCGAATTTCGCGAATTTCTGCAGTACCTGCGTCAGAGGCCGCCGCATCGGCCGAATCCGGATTTCGTCACCGACGCGCTCGATTTCCAGTTCGATGTCGCTGCGTTCATAGGCGAGGTCCGCCGGAATTCGCACGGCCTGCGAGTTGCCGTTCCTGAATACCCTCGTGGTATGCATGTCGATCTCCGCTCGGATGTACATTGTATGTACATTATCCGATGCGGGCGAAGATGTAAATCCATGTGTGTACATAAGCCTCCCGATGGCGTTCCGCTCGATACGTCAGCGTCAACGCCCCCGCTGAACGCCGACATGCCGATTCGGCGCCGGGCTCAACATCCATGGCACTCACTTTCCGCCGTCGCACGAACGCGCACAAGCTGGCCGGAAGGCCAATCGAAGCCGCCGCGCACGGGCCGCCCCGCCCAGCGTTCCGACACTTTTCAGCGGCCGGCGTACCGGCGCCCGGCCAACCGGCGTAAGCTGTACGTCCCGCTACCCAAGGGAGACGGCTGCCCATGTCGCATTCCAAGGATCTCGAGCCGCGCGCCACCACCGGTGCGCGACTGCTCGTCGATGCGTTGCTCGCCAATCACGTCGAACGCGTGTTCTGCGTGCCGGGCGAGAGCTTCCTCGCCGTGCTCGATGCGCTGGCGGACGACACCGCCCGCATCCAGACGGTCGTCTGCCGCCACGAGGCGGCCGCCGCGAACATGGCCGAAGCGGTCGGCAAGCTGACCGGCCGCCCCGGCATCGCGTTCGTCACGCGCGGGCCGGGCGCGACGCATGCGTCGATCGGCGTGCACACCGCGTTCCAGGATTCGACGCCGATGATCCTGTTCGTCGGTCAATGCGCACGCGAGCACCTCGACCGCGAAGCCTTCCAGGAAATCGACTACCGCCGGATGTTCGGCCAGATGGCGAAATGGGTCGCGCAGATCGACGATCCGCGCCGCATCCCCGAATACCTGAGCCACGCGTTCCACGTCGCGACGTCCGGCCGGCCCGGCCCGGTCGTGCTCGCGTTGCCGGAGGACGTGCTGTCCGACGCGTGCGCACCGCAGCCCGTCGTGCCGGCCGCGAAACGCATCGCGGCGGCGCCGTCGGCCGCGCAGATCGACGAGCTGCGCGAACGGCTCGCGCGCGCGGAACGGCCGTTCGCGATCGTCGGCGGCAGCGGCTGGACGCCCGACGCCTGCGCGAACCTGCGCACCTTCGTCGAACGCTGGCAATTGCCGGTCGCGTGCGCGTTCCGCTATCAGGACACGATCGACAACGCACACCCGAACTACGCAGGCGACGTCGGGCTCGGGATCAACCCTGCGCTCGCGAAACGCATCCGCGACGCCGACCTGCTGCTCGTGATCGGGCCGCGCCTCGGCGAAGCGACGACCGGCGGCTACACGCTGCTCGACATCCCGAAAACGCGCCAGACGCTGATCCACGTGCATCAGGGCGCGGACGAACTCGGCCGCGTGTACGCCGCCGACCTGCCGATCGTGTCCGGCATGCCCGAGATCGCCGCGCCGCTGGCCGCGCTCGAGCCGCCCGAGCGGCCCGCGTGGGCCGGCGCGGCCGCCGACGCGCACCGCGCGTACCGCGAATGGCATGCGCCGCTGCCGATGCCCGGCGACGTGCAACTCGGCGACGTGATGGTGCAGTTGCGCGAGCGCCTGCCGCACGACGCGATCCTGACCAACGGCGCGGGCAACTATGCGATCTGGCTGCATCGCCACTTCGCGTACCGGCACTTCCGTTCGCAGCTCGCGCCGACGAGCGGCGCGATGGGCTACGGACTGCCGGCCGCGCTCGCCGCGAAGTCGCTGTATCCGCAGCGCGCCGTCGTCGCGCTCGCCGGCGACGGCTGCTTCATGATGGCCGGCAACGAGCTCGCGACCGCGATGCAATACGGGCTGAACATCGTGGCGATCGTCGTCAACAACGGCCATTTCGGCACGATCCGCATGCATCAGGAGCGCAACTACCCGGGGCGTGTGCATGGCACGGGACTCACGAACCCGGATTTCGCCGCGTATGCACGTGCGTTCGGCGCGCATGGCGAGACGGTCGAGCACACCGCCGATTTCGCGCCCGCGCTCGAGCGCGCGCTGACCTGCGGGTTGCCCGCGGTGATCGAGATCCGCATCCCGCAGGACGCCAGCACGCCGGCCGCGACGCTCGAGCAGATCCGCGAGCAGGGTCGGCGCGCGCGTAGCGCATGACGATGGACATGCGCACCGCGCCGCCCGTCGCCGCGCTATCGCCCGACGACGCGCTGGCCTGCCCCGGCACGCTGCTCGCGCCCGACGGCATGCTCGTCGCGCCGTACGACCTCGAGCATGGCGACACGCGCGCCGAAGGCTACGTGCCGGCCGCGCCGGCGCTCGGCCTGCTGCACGCCGCCCACCGGCCGTTCCGCGTCGATTACGGCGACGCGCGGCACGTGCACGTGATCAACGGGATGGGCGTCACGCTCGGCGATTCGGTGATCGGGCTGACGGCCCTCGCCGCGCTGCGCGCGGCCCATGCGGGCCTGCGCTTCACGCTGTACCGGCCGGCGCGCGCGCCGCGCTATGTCGATGCGCTGTACGCGCTCGCGGCCGACGTCGTCGCGCCGTCACGCACGCTGCCGTGCGCGGCCGACGCGCTGCCCGCCGACGCGCAGTGCATCGACGTCGGCAATCACCTGTACTGGCCCGCATTCGCGCGGCTGCCCATGATCGATTTCTTCCTCGACGCGCTCGGCGTCGATCCGGCCGCGGTGCCCGCCGCCGCGAAGCGCAACCGCTGGCTCGCGCGGCTGCCGCTGCCCGCGCTGCCGGCCGCGTGGCAGCGGCCGTACGTGCTGTTCTGCCCGAATGCGAGCACCGCGGTGCGCAGCGTGCCGCCCGCGCTGTGCGTCGCGTTCGTGGAACGGCTCGCGCAGCGTTACGGGCTGCCGGTGGTCAGCTTCGGCCCGCTCGCGCATCCCGCTTACGTGGACGTGAGCCGCGACGCGACCGACACCGCGCGCTTCATCGCCTGGATCAAGGGCGCGAGCCTGCTGTTCGCGCCGGACACGGCGGCCGTGCATCTCGCCGACGGTTTCGACGTGCCGACGCTCGCGTGCTTCACGACGATCGGGCCGGCATGGCGCGTGCGCGACTATCCGCACTGCGTGCCGGTCACGCTCGACGTGCCGGCCGAATTGCGCGGGCTGCATCGCAGCGAGCGGCCGGACGATCTGGCGGCGGTCGAAGCCGCTTACCGCGCAATCGACTGGGACGCGCTGGCGTGGCCCGCGCCGCGCGGCGCGGCGGCGACGGCCATCTGAGCGAAGCCGGCGCGGCGGCGAGCGGAACACGATCGAATCGGCAGCGCGCGCCCGGCGCCAGCCCGCCGCCGCGCGCGCCGCACCGGCCGCCCGGCACCCCGTGCCGAGCGTCTCACGCGCGATCGCGCAGCGTCTCCGACGGCCGCTTGCCGAACAGGCGCCGGTAATCGGTCGCGAACTGGCTGAGATGCCAGAAGCCCCATGCCTCCGCGACGTCCTGCACCGAGCCGGCCGCGCGCCCGCACAGGTCGCGCCGCGCGCCGTTCAGCCGCAGCGTGCGCAGGTAGGTCGCGGGCGCCATCCCGAGTACGTCCTGGAAGCAGTACTGCAGCGTGCGCCGGCTCACGTGCAACTGCTCGCACAGCTCGGGCACGCCGACCGGGCGCGTGCGGTGCGCGAGCACGTAGTCGCGCGCCTGGTCGACGAGCCAGCGGCGCGTCGACGGCGCACTGCCGCTGCCGTCGTCGGCCGGCTGCGCGCACGCGTCGAACAGCGCGGCCAGCACTTCGGCCTGCAGGTCGTCGCGCTGCGCATCGGGCAGCGGGCCGGCCATCGCCACCGCACCGTCGAGCCGGCGGCCGAGCAGCGCGCACAGGCGCGCGAGCCGCGCGTCGCCGACCTGCATCACGCGCTGCGTGAACAGCCGCTCGTCGAGCGCGCGACGCTCCACTTCCTCCGCATAGCGGCGCAGCACGTCGCCGCGCACGACGACGCCGTAGATCGAGAACTGCGCGGGCGTCACGAGTTCGAATTCGACGTTGCCGGGCCGGAATGCGAGTGCGCCGGGGCCGATGCGGCACGCATCGACGCGCGCCGAGCCGTCGCACACGAGCGGGATGCCGAACCAGTACGCATCGCCGCGCACTTCGCACGCCTGGCGCAGCAGGTGGCTGGTCGATTCGCGAAACAGCTTCATCGTGTCGAGCGGCAGCTCGGTCAGCGTGCCGACGAAGCGGCCGGCCGCGAGCTGGTCGTAGGTCTGCCGCCAGCCGATCAGGTTGCGCGCCTGCTCGTCCGCATCGTGCGCGACGCTGACGACGGCCTGCCCGGCGAACGCGTCGTCGCCCTGCGCGCTGCGCCGCGTGTCTTCGGCGGTCGGTTCTTCCGTACACGCCACGTGTTGATCCATCGTGTCCTCCCTCACCTGCGCGGAACCCTGCGTATCACGCAAGTCCCGTGCCGAACCGCACGGCCCGGCGCGCCCCCGCCATTCCACGCTGTCCGGCCAATGCGCGCCATGCGGGCGCACCCGAAGGCGGCACGTCGCGCACGCCGCCGGTGCGATCCGCGCGGCGACCGCGCATGCGTGCCGCCGCGCGCGCCGGATGCCGACGCCCGGACGCCGGCTACCGGGCCGGCTTCAGCCGCACGACCCGCATGCCGCAATTGCCGTATGCCTGCGCGATCGCCAGTTCGACGATCGCGCTGCCCGCCGCCCACGGCGCCGCGTCCGCTTCCGGCAAAGCGGCGCGCAGCGTGGCGCGACCGTTGATCCGGTAGCGCAGGCCGCGCACGAAATCGACGAACAGCAACCCGACCCCGCTGCCGTCGCAGGCGGCCGCGTCGATCCAGCCGCCGTCGCCGTCATGCGCGGCGGGCAACGCGAACCGCAGCGTCTTCGTATCGATCACGCGCACCACCGGCAGCAGATCGCCGTGCTCGCTGCGCCGGCTCTGCACGATGTCGCAGGTCATCGCCGCACCCGCGCCGGACGCCGTGCCGACGAACATGAACGGTTGCGATTCGACGAACTGCCGTACGCCGATGCTCAGCCGCGTGGTCACGGCGTCGCTCATTCGCTCGGCTTCGTCGGCGACGCCGAAGCGGTGTTGCGCGTCGAGTTCGCCCGGATGGAATACCGGGTGACGCGGAAAGGATCGGGGCGGTTCTGCCATGCCGGGAATCGTCACATGCATCGGTGCACCGTGCCGTCGCGCATGCGCGACGGCCGGCAGCGTGGCCGGCGCCGGCCGCCGGAAACGCGACCGGCGCCGGCCGTCGAACAGGGAAATCGAACCGGGCGGCGTGCCGGGCCGACCGGCCCCGGCACGCCGCCGCGGCAGCGGCGATCAGAAGAACCCGAGCGCCTCGGCCTGGTAGCTGACCAGCAGGCACTTCGTCTGCTGATAGTTCGACAGCGCCATCTTGTGCGTCTCGCGGCCGATACCCGACTGCTTGTAGCCGCCGAACGCCGCATGCGCGGGGTACAGGTGGTAGCAGTTGGTCCACACGCGGCCGGCCTCGACCTCGCGGCCCATCCGGTACGCACGCGTGCCGTTGCGCGTCCACACGCCGGCGCCGAGCCCGTAGAACGTGTCGTTCGCGAGTTCGATCGCTTCCTGCTCGTCCTTGAACGTCATCACCGACGCGACCGGCCCGAAGATCTCTTCCTGGAACACGCGCATCTTGTTGTTGCCGAGCAGCATCGTCGGTTTCACGTAATAGCCGGTGCCGAGTTCGGCGGCCGGCGCCGTGCGCTCGCCGCCGGTCAGGCATTGCGCGCCCTCGCCGCGGCCGATGTCGATGTACGACAGGATCTTGTCGAGCTGCTGCTGCGACGCCTGCGCGCCGATCATCGTCTGCAGGTCGAGCGGGTGGCCGGCCTTGATGCGCTCGACGCGCGCGACGGCCTTCTCGATGAAGCGCTCGTAGATCGATTCCTGGATCAGGATCCGCGACGGGCACGTGCACACTTCGCCCTGGTTCAGCGCGAACATCGCGAGCCCTTCGAGCGCCTTGTCGAGGAACGCGTCGTCCTGGTCGAGCACGTCGGCGAAGAAGATGTTCGGGCTCTTGCCGCCCAGTTCGACCGTCGACGGGATCAGGCTGTCGGCCGCCGCGCGCAGGATGTGCTTGCCGACCGGGGTCGAGCCCGTGAACGCGATCTTCGCGATCCGCTTGCTGGTCGCGAGCGCTTCGCCCGCTTCCTTGCCGAAGCCGTTCACGATGTTGATCGCGCCGGCCGGGAACAGGTCGCCGATCAGTTCCATCAGCACGAGCACCGACGCGGGCGTCTGCTCGGCCGGCTTCATCACGACGCAGCAGCCGGCCGCGAGCGCCGGCGCGAGCTTCCACGCGGCCATCAGCAGCGGGAAGTTCCACGGGATGATCTGGCCGACCACGCCGAGCGGCTCGTGGAAGTGGTACGCGACGGTGTTGTCGTCGATTTCGGAGATGCCGCCTTCCTGCGCGCGGATGCAGCCCGCGAAATAGCGGAAGTGGTCGATCGCGAGCGGCAGGTCGGCCGCCATCGTCTCGCGCAGCGGCTTGCCGTTGTCGATCGTCTCGGCCACGGCCAGCAGCTTCAGGTTCTTTTCCATCCGGTCGGCGGCCGCGAGCAGCAGGTTCGCGCGCTCGGCGACCGACGTCTTGCCCCACTTGCGGCGCGCCGCATGCGCGGCGTCGAGCGCCAGCTCGATGTCGTCGGCGCCGGAGCGCGGCACGCGGCAGAACGGCTGGCCGTTGATCGGCGACACGTTCTCGAAATACTCGCCCTTCACGGGCGCCACCCACTTGCCGCCGATGTAGTTGTCGTATTGCTGGCGGTACGGGTATTCGACGTCGAGGCCCAGTTGCTTCAGGTCAAACGGGTTCATACATGTCTCCTGTTCATCGTGCTTGTGTGAGTACAGCGCCGGTTGGAATGCGCTGGTCCCGTTTACGCAACATGCGTGCCAAACGGAACGGGCGCACGTCGATCGCGGCCGGCGCGCGTTCGCTCCGTGCGGTGTTCACGCACGCAACACGGCAGGTGTACCGATTCTGAACACCGCGGTTGCGCAGCGAGGTGGCCGGTGTTCGGAATTTCCACAGTGGGCGGCGGCGCGTTGCCGCGAATGCGCGCCGCGCCGCGTGGCATGTCGCTTGCGTGCGAATCGCGGATCCCCACGCACGGCGCACACGCCGACCGACACCATGACCGATCGCGGCCCCCTGACCGACGACGCCATCGCCTTCATCCGCGAGCAGGCTTTCCTGATCGTCGCGACCGCCGACGCGGCCGGCAACGCCGACTGTTCTTACCGCGGCCGCCAGCCGCGCGCCGATGGTTCGTTCGCGCCGCTCGTCGATGTCCCGGACCGCCGCACGCTGGTGCTGCCCGACTTCGCCGGCAACAACCTGCTCAACACGATCGGCAACCTGCTCGTGAATCCGGCCATCGCGCTGCTGTTCGTCGATTTCGTGCGTCAGACGACCTGGCTCGTGCAGGGCTGCGCGGCGCTCGACGAGGATGCGCAACGGCACGCGCGACTGTGGCCGGACGCGTTGCGCTATCTGGTGATCGATGTGGCGTGCGCGCAGGCGCGCGCGGATGCGGCCCTGCCGCCGCTCGTGCTGGCGTGACGCGCAGCGGGTGACGCGCTGACCGACGGACCATGCGGGCGGCTGCGCCTACTGGAATGTCGAGGTGCCGAAGCGCCGATGACCCGAAGCATCGAAGCGCCGACGTGCCGACGTGCCGATGCGCCGATGGCCCGAAGCACCGATGCACGATGCACCGATGCACCGAAGTGCTGAAGTGCCGAAGTGCCGAAGTGCCGAAGTGCCGAAGTGCCGAAGCGCCACGATGCAACACTCACCGCCCGTGCGTCTCCGCACAGGCCGGTTCGATCCGGCTGCTGCGCGCCGACGCATCGGTGAACGTGCGGCCTCCCGCCTCGTCGCCCGCCTCGTCGCCCGTTTCGTCGCCCGCCTCGTCGCCCGCCTCGTCGGCGGCCGCCCGCCCGCCGAGAAACCCGAACACCACCGCCGCGCACAGCACCGTGACGACGGCCAGCCCCGTCAGCAGCCGGTCGAACGCGTGCGTGTAGCTCGCGATCAACGCCGCGCGACCGACGCCCGGCAACGCGGCAGCCGCGCCCGCGAGATCGCCGGTCGCGAGCCGCGCGGCGGCCCGCAGCGTCGTGTCCGGCGTGCCGGCCGCCCCTGCCGCGTGCGCCAGCCCCGCTTGCGCGAGCGCGGCCAGCACCGCGCCGACGATCGCCAGCGCGATCCCCTCGCCGGCCACGCGCGTCGTGCTGAAAATGCCCGTCGCCATCCCCGCGCGCTCTTTCGGCACGACGCTCACCGACAGCCCGTCCATCAGCCCCCACGGCATGCCGGCGCCGACGCCGATCGCGAGCATCGGCGCGATCGCCGCCGGCCCCGCGCCGCCGCGCAGCGCGATGCCGAGCCAGACGAGCCCGGCCGCCGCGATCAGCAGCCCGAGCCCGGAAATCACGCCGGCCGACAGCCAGCGCGTAAGCGTCGCCGCGCCGAGCGGCACCACCAGCATCGGCGCGGAGATCGCGAGCATCAGCCAGCCCGCGTCGATCTCGCTGAAGCCGTCGATACCGATGAAGCGCAGCGGCAGCACGACGAGCAGCACGATGTAGCAGCAGCAGGTCGACACCGGCAGCACCTGCACGCCGACGAAGCGCGCGATGCGGAACAGCGACAGGTCGAGCATCGGCCGCGCGACGCGCGTCTCGATCGTCACGAACGCGCACGCGCCGAGCGCCGCGCCGGCCAGCAGCGCGATCACGAGCGGGCTCGACCAGCCGCGCGCGGGCGCCTCGATCACGCCGAACGTGAACAGCGTCAGCGCGGCCGTGAACGCGGCCGTGCCGGGCCAGTCGAGCCCCGTCGCGTGCGGATCGCGCGACTCGTGCATGCGCGGCAGCCCGAACGCGAGCGACAGCACGCCGGCCACCGCGCTCGTCACGAAGATCGCGCGCCAGCCGTAATGCCCGATCAGCCCGCCGGCGAGCACGGGCCCGAATGCGAGGCCGATCCCGAACGTCGTGCCGAGCAGACTGAATGCACGCGTGCGCGCCGCGCCGTCGAACTCCTGCGCGAGCGCGGCCGTGCCGCCGGCCAGCGCCGCGGCCGCCGCGAGCCCTTGGGCGGCGCGCAGCAGATCGACCGCGAGCATCGACGGCGCGAACGCGAGCGCGACCGACATCAGCGTGAAGCCGCCGACGCCGATCGCGAACAGGCGCTTGCGGCCGAACTGGTCGGCGAGCGCGCCCGACGCCATCAGGAAGCTGCCGAACGCGAGCATGAACGCGTTGGTGATCCAGTTCATCGCGACCGGGCTGCCGTGCAGGTCGCGGCCGATCGCCGGCGTCGCGACCGCGCCGCCCGAAAACGACAGCGGCAACGCGACGGCGGCCATGCAGACGGCGGCCAGCACCCACGCGCGCCGGCGCGCCGCCAGCGCCGAATTGGCCGAAACAGGGTGATCCATCATCGCTCCTCGAAAAGCCGGCGCGGATGCGCCATCGGAGCGACAGACGATAAATCGGATTCAATCCGCGAAAAACCACGCAAAGCTCCGCATATAACGGACTAAAATTCCGCAATACACCTGCCAGCGTGCGTCGTCGCACATTCTTCGATTCGATGGAAAGATGGAAAACCTCACCGGCATCGTCGCGTTCGTGCGCACCGCCGAAGCGCTGAGCTTCGTCGCGGCCGGCCGCGCGCTCGGCATCTCGGCGTCGGCGGTCGGCAAGACCATCGCGAAAATGGAGCAGTCGCTCGGCGTACGGCTGTTCAACCGCACGACGCGGCGCGTGACGCTCACCGACGAGGGGCGGCATTTCTACGAGCGCTGCCAGCGCATTCTCGAGGATTTCCGCGACGCGGAGGCGACCGTGACGGCGTCCGCGCAGCGCCCGCGCGGCAAGTTGCGCGTGAGCCTGCCGGTGATCGGCTACCGCTTCCTGCTGCCGGTGCTGCCCGAATTCCGGCAGCGCTATCCGGACGTCGAACTCGATCTCGATTTCAACGACCGGATGGTCGACGTCGTCGAAGGCGGTTTCGACGCGGTGATCCGCAGCGGCCCGCTGTCCGATTCGAGCCTGATGTCGCGGCGGCTCGGCCCGTTCGCGTTCGTGCTGTGCGCGACGCCCGCGTATCTCGCGCAGGCCGGCACGCCGCGCACGCCGCGCGACCTCGACGCGCACGACTGCGTGCGCTACTGCTTCCCGACCACCGGCAAGCTGCAGGACTGGGCGCTCGCGGCCGACGACGGCACGCCGCTCGCGCTGCGCACCGCGATGACCTGCAACAACATGGAGGCACTGCGCGGCGCCGTGCTCGCGGGGCTCGGCATCGGCTACATGCCCGACTTCCTCGCGCGCGACGCGCTCGAACACGGTGCGCTCGTCACCGTGCTCGACGACTACCGGATCGCGCCGGGGCAGTTCTCGATCGTGTGGCCATCGAGCCGGCAGTTGTCGCCGAAGCTGCGCGTGTTCGTCGATTTCCTGTGCGAACGGCTGTTCAGGTAGTCGCGCCGATCCGCTCCGCTTCGGCCGGCGGCGGCAGCGCGTCGCTGTCGTCCTTCAGCCCGACGCCCGTCAGCCCGAGGCGGCGCGCATGCGTCATCAGGTAATGCAGCTTGTGCGCGGCGGCCGCGTGCGGCAGCCCTTCGGGCCGCACGTTCGAAATGCAGTTGCGCAGCGCGTCGTGACAGCCGACCTTCGGCGCCCACGTCAGGTACACGCCGAGGCTGTCCGGCGAGCTGAGCCCGGGGCGTTCGCCGATCAGCATCGCGACCACCTTCGCGCGCAGCAGCTCGCCGATCTCGTCGCCGAGCGCGACGCGCGCCTGCGTCGCGACCACCACCGGGCCGATCCGCCAGCCGTCCGCATCGAGCCGCGGCCGCACGGCCTGCAACAGCGGCAGCGCCTGCTTCGCGGCCGCGAACGCCGACAGCCCGTCGCCGACCACGAACACGACATCGGGCGCCTCGTCGAGCGCCGCCCCGTAGCCGGCCAGCAGCCCGCGGCTGTCGTCGGACAGCTTGCGGCCGAGATCGGGCCGGCGCAGGTAATGATCGCGGTCCGGCGCGGCGCTCTGCACGCCGAGCGTCGGCAGCAGGCCGGCCGCCTCGATCTCGCGCCGCAGCGCGTCCGCGTCGAGCGGCTGGTGCACCGCGTCGCGCGCCTGCGCATGCGACAGGTTGAAGGCCAGCAGCGGCGCGGTCGGCAGGCTGTTGCCCGCGCGGCCGAGCGCGATCCGCGCGTTCGTGAACGACTTCAGCTGCGCCCACGGGTTCTTCTCGACGGCGTCGCTCATGCGGACACCCCCATCCAGTCGTTCGCGCCCGCGAGCAGCGGCACGCGTGCCGTCGCCGCGCGCAGCGCGCCGTGCGCGTCGGCGATCTCCATCGTCTCCAGCCATTCCTCGAACTCGGGCGCGCGGCGCAGGCCGAGCACCTCGCGCACGTAGAGCTGGTCGTGGAACGACGTGCTCTGGTAATTCAGCATCACGTCGTCCGCGCCCGGAATCCCCATGATGAAGTTGATGCCGGCCGCGCCCAGCAGCGTCAGCAGCGTGTCCATGTCGTCCTGGTCGGCTTCCGCGTGGTTCGTGTAGCAGATGTCGCAGCCCATCGGCACGCCGAGCAGCTTGCCGCAGAAGTGATCCTCGAGCCCCGCGCGGATGATCTGCTTGCCGTCGTACAGGTATTCGGGCCCGATGAAGCCGACCACCGTGTTCACGAGGAACGGCTCGAACTTGCGCGCGACCGCATACGCCCGCACCTCGCAGGTCTGCTGGTCGACGCCGTGGTGCGCGTTCGCCGACAGCGCGCTGCCCTGGCCGGTCTCGAAGTACATGAGATTGTTGCCGACCGTGCCGCGCTTGAGCGACAGCGCGGCCTCGCGCGCCTCGCCGAGCAGCGCGAGCGAGATCCCGAAGCTCGCGTTCGCCTTCTCGGTGCCCGCGATCGACTGGAACACGAGATCGACCGGTGCGCCCTTCTCGATCGCCGCGATCGTGTTGGTCACGTGCGTGAGCACGCACGACTGGGTCGGCACGCCGTAGCGTTCGCGGAAACCGTCGATCATCGCGAGCAGCTTCACGATCGCCGCGAGGCTGTCGGTGGCCGGGTTGATGCCGATCATCGCGTCGCCGCAGCCGTACATCAGCCCGTCGAGCATCGATGCGGCGATGCCCTTCACGTCGTCGGTCGGGTGGTTCGGCTGCAGCCGCACCGACATCCGGCCGGCCAGCCCGACCGTGTTGCGAAAGCGCGTGACCACGCGGCGCTTGCGCGCGGCCGCGATCAGGTCCTGGTTGCGCATCAGCTTCGACACGGCCGCGACCATCTCGGGCGTGAGGCCCGGCGCGATCCGTTCGAGCGCGGCGCCGTCGGCCGCGGGCGACAGCAGCCAGTTGCGGAAATCGCCGACGGTGAGATGCGAGATGTCCGCGAACGCCTGCGCGTCGTGATCGTCGATGATGAGGCGCGTGACCTCGTCGTGTTCATACGGGATCACGGCTTCGTTCAGGAACGCCTTCAGCGGCACGCCCGCGAGCGCAATCTTCGCGGCGACACGCTCCTCCTCGCTCGCCGCCGCGACGCCGGCGAGCTGATCGCCGGAACGCAGCGGGCTCGCCTTCGCGAGCAGCGTCTTCAGGTCCGCGAAGCGGTACGTGCGCGGACCGATCGTCTCCATATAGGACATCGTTCGAATCTCCTTGCCAAAAGCCGACGGCGCGCCCGTTCGACGGGGCGCGCCGGATGCCGTCAGGTACGGCCTTTCACTTTCACCTTCGCCTGCACCGTCGGCATCGCTCACTCCTCCAGCAGCGCGTCGCCGGGCGCGCTCGCGCGCTGCGCGCGGGTCGCGAGGAAGTACGCGTAACCGACCGCGAGGAAGCCGACGAACACCAGCGCGACCAGCCCGTTGAAATACACCATCGTACCGAGGCAGACCAGCGCCGCGAGGATCGCGAATGCCGGGAAGATCGGATACAGCGGCGCGCGGAACGGCCGCTCCAGATTCGGCTGCGAGCGGCGCAGCTTGAACAGCGCCGCCATGCTGACGATATACATCACGATCGCGCCGAACACCGACATCGTCACGATATTCGCGGTGAGCGTCTGCCCGCCGAACTGGATCAGCTCGTCGCTGTAGATCGCGGCGATGCCGACCACGCCGCCCGCGAGGATCGCGCGATGCGGGGTCTTGAAGCGCGGATGCACCTTCCCGAGCCACTCCGGCAGATAGCCTTCGCGCGCCAGCGCGAAGATCTGGCGCGAATAGCCGAGGATGATCCCGTGGAACGACGCGACGAGCCCGAACAGCCCGAGCCACACGAGCATGTGCATCCAGCCGCTGTTCGCGCCGACGATGTACTTCATCGCCTGCGGCAGCGGGTCGTTGATGTTCGCGAGCTTGGTCCAGTCGCCCGCGCCGCCGGCGAACACCATCACGCCGATCGCGAGCGCCACGAGGGTCAGGATCCCGGCCACGTAGGCGATCGGAATCGAGCGCTTCGGATTCTTCGCTTCCTCGGCGGCCATCGCGACGCCTTCGATCGCGAGGAAGAACCAGATCGCGAACGGGATCGCCGCGAACATCCCGTGGAACGCGCCCACGCTGAAGTGATCGGCGCCCGACCAGCCGCCCTTCGTGAAATTGCTCCACGCGAAGCCCGGCGACACGACGCCCATGAACACCAGCAGCTCGAAGATCGCGAGCAGCGTGACGACGAGCTCGAAGGTCGCGGCGATCTGCACGCCGACGATGTTCAGCGCCATGAACACGAGATACGCGCCCATCGCCGCGTGTTTCGGTTCGAGCCCCGGAAACTGGACGTGCAGGTACGCGCCGATCGCGAGCGCGATCGCGGGCGGCGCGAACACGAACTCGACCAGCGTCGCCGCGCCGGCCAGATAGCCGCCGGTCGGGCCGAACGCGCGGCGCGCATACGCGAACGGGCCGCCCGCGTGCGGGATCGACGTCGTCAGCTCGGTGAAACTGAAGATGAAGGTGGTGTACATCGCCGCGACGAACAGCGCGGTGATCACGAAACCCAGCGTGCCGGCGCTCGCCCAGCCGTAGCTCCAGCCGAAGTATTCGCCGGAAATCACGAGGCCGACCGCGATGCCCCACAGTTGCCAGGTCCCGAGCGTCTGCTGCAGCGCGGGCTGGCCGGGCGACCTGGCGCCGGCGGCGGGCCGGCCATTCGACTCTGCTTTCATCGGACTCTCTCCTCAAGGGCGCCGGGCCTGCACGCCCGCGCGACTGAGAATCGATGCTAGAGAGTCATTAAACGACGTGTTATCGAAATTCGGCAAAGATCGCGGCTGACGTTTCGCTTGCGAAAACGCCGGCCGCGCGCGTGGCCGCGCCGATCCGGCCGCGCGGCGCGGGCCGGATCGGCCGTGCTTACTGGCCGCCGCCGCGCTGGTTGAACCAGCGGTCGAGCAGCTTGCCGGCCGCCTCGCGGCCGCCGAGGCCGAACGACAGCGCGACCGCCACCGCGATCGCGCCGAGCACGAGGCCGAACGCGAGCTGGACGATTTCGTTCGCGATGCCCATCGCGCGCAGCCCCATCGCGAACACGAGGCCGAGGATCGCGAATTGCGCGATGCGCGCGAACAGCACGCTGTGCTCGCGGTCGGCCTGCTCGATCACGCGGCGCGCGAGGCCCGCGAGCCACACGCCGATCACGAGGATCACGCCGCCCATCAGCACGTGGCCGCCGAACTCGATGAACAGCGTGACGACGTCGCGCACCTGCGAGAAGCCGAGCCGGTTCGCGGCCTCGACCGCCGCGAACAGCATCGCGAAGAACACGATCAGCCGCGCGACCAGCACCGACGGCTGCAGGATGCCCGAGAACACGCGCTCGACGCCGAGCACGGCCGGCAGCCCGTCCGCGCCGGCCGCTTCCAGCAGCTTCTGCGCGAGCGACGCGACGAAGCGCGCGAAGTAGAACGTGGCGAGCACGATCACGATCGCCGCGACGATGTCCGGCACCGCGCCGAGGAACTGGTTCAGCATGTTGGTCGCGGGAATCGAAATCGCGTCGATCTTCAGCGCGTCGAGCGCGGAGATCAGCGTCGGCACGAACACGAACACGTAGACGATCGTGCCGATCAGGCTCGACACGCGCACGGGCGTCGGGCTGTCGATTCCTTGCGTGAGGCGGTCGGCGCCGGCGGCGACCAGCAGGTTCGTCACGAGGCCGCGCAGCACGCGCGCGACGACCCAGCCGACGAAGCCGATCACCGCGGCCGCGAAAATGTTCGGCACGATCGCGAGCAGCTTGTCGACCATCCCCTGCACCGGCGACAGCAAGCCCGACAGCGCGAACGACGCGAGGATCGCCGGCAGGAACATCAGGATCACGAGCCAGAACAGCACGTCGCCGAGATAGCCGCTCATCGGCTGCATGCCGGCGCCTTCGGACAGCTTGTCGTCGATCTTGCTCGCCTTCAGCGCGCGGTTCGCGAGGCTGCGCAGCAGCGACGCGATCAGCCACGCGATCAGCGTCAGCGCCGCGCCGCCGATCAGGTTCGGCAGGTAGTTGACGATGTGCGTGACGAGCAGCGAGAACGGATTGGAGACCGCGTACAGGTTGAGCACGTTGAAGATGCCCACCGCGGTGACGAGCAGCACGAGCCAGAACAGGCCGCCGGCGATGATGCGTTCGACGCACGCGCCCTGGCCGGTACTTTCGTTGATCCGCTGATCGACCTTCAGTGCGTTGAGCAGGCGTAGTGCGCCGGCCCGCACCGCCACGGCGATCAGCCAGCCGATCACCAGGATGCCGATCGCGCCGGCGATCTTGGGCAGGTATCCGCCCAGCGTGGTCTGCAGCGACGTGATGAAGCTGGAAGCATCCATTTCTTCTTCTCCCGAAAACGTGGTGGTGCGATTGAACATCGACGAACGACCTGCGTACTTCGAAAAAGCGTGCTGCCCCGTCCGAGCAACTTACCCGAGAAAAATGACGCAATCACCCGATTTCACCGTCTTTAACTTTAGTTCTAGATTGCGGCGGGGCAAGACCCCATTTCGATGAAATAAAAAGGGGCGGATTTTGGACCACTACGCATTTCCGCAAGATTTATCCATTCGGGCCGTGCTACCGTGGCGTCGATTCTTGCCCCGGACACGCCGATGCCTGCATCCGAAACGAAGACCGAGCCGCCCGCGTGGGTCCGCTACGCAGCGAGCGTGGCGCGCGTTCACGCGTACATCGGCGCGCATCTCGACGGCCCGCTCGACCTGAACCGGCTCGCGGAAATCGCGTGCCTGTCGCCGTATCACTGGCAGCGCGTCTATCGCGCGCTGTACGGCGAGTCGATCGTGTCGACGGTGCGGCGGATGCGGATCGTGCGGGCGTCCGAGGATCTGGTCTGCACCGCGCGGCCGCTCGACGAGATCGCGCGGCGCGCGGGCTACGGTTCGACGCACGCGTTTGCGCGGGCGTTTCGCGACGCGTACGGCGTGCTGCCCGCGCAGCACCGGCGCACCGGCCGCCACCGGCCGATTTATCCCCTGCAGCGAGGAGAGGAAGACATGTTCAAGCACGAGGTCGAGATCCGGCGCCTGCCGGCACTGCGCGGCTACGCGGTGACGCACGCCGGCGCGTATATGAAAGTGGGCGACGCGTTCGGGCAGATCGGCGCGTGGGCCGGGCAGCACGGGCTGATCGGCCCGGGCGCGAAGATGATCGGGATTTTCTACGACGATCCGGACACGACGCCCGAAGCGCAGTTGCGCGCGAAAGCGTGCTGGATGCCGGCCGACGGCGCGCCGGACGTGGCGCCCGCGCCGCCGGTCGAGCGCGTGACGATCGCCGGCGGCGAATACGCGGTGCTGCTGCATACCGGGCCGTATGCGGACCTGAAGACGGCCTACCAGTGGCTCTACGGCGACTGGCTGCGCCACTCGGGCCGCGAAGCCGCCGATGCCCCGCCGTTCGAGCTGTACCTCAATACGCCGATGGACACGGCGCCGGCCGACCTGCTCACCGAAATTCACCTGCCGCTGCGCTGAGCGACGGGCCGGCACGCTTCGTTCGCCGGCCGTCGAACGAAACGCGCCGGCCGGTGCGTATGCCTGGCAGGCGCGAACTCGCGGAGAGGCTCAAGCGGCCTGCGTCCCGCAACCGGGACAGAACCGCGCGTCGGTCGCCAACGCCGCATGGCAGCGGCTGCAGGCCTTGCTGCGTTGCGCCGCGCCGCACTGTGCGCAGAAGCGTGCATCGGCTGCGTTGAGTGCGCCGCAGCCCGCGCACGCGAGCTGGCTCAGCGGCACGTTGCCACCCTGACCGCCTCGCCCGCCACTGGCATCGGCCGGCGCCTGCCAGCCCCAGCCGTGGCGATCGCGGCCGCGCGCATCGTGGCCGCCATGGCGTGTCCCGCCGTGATGCCCGCTTCCGGGGCCGCCGGGGCCGCGCTCACCCCGGTTTCCGCCGTTGCCGTTGCCGTGCCCACCGAGAATCCGTTTCAGAAAACCCATCGCCCGCTCCTCAACGCTCGGCCCGGGCGCCGCCGAACGCCCCGGAGGACGACAGCAGCCGCAAGCCGTTGGCTACGACGAGCAGGCTCGCGCCCGCGTCGGCGAAGACCGCCATCCACATCGTGCCGAGCCCCGCGACCGTCAGGCCGAGGAACACGACCTTCACGCCGAGCGCGAAGCCGATGTTCTGGACCAGCACGCGGTGCGTCGCGCGCGACAGCCGCACGAACGCGGGAATCTTGCGCAGGTCGTCGTCCATCAGCGCGACGTCGGCCGTCTCGATCGCCGTGTCGGTGCCCATCGCGCCCATCGCGAAGCCGATGTCGGCGCGCGCGAGCGCCGGCGCATCGTTGATCCCGTCGCCGACCATCCCGACCGCGCCCGCGCCGCCCGCCGACAGTTCCTCGACCGCCGCGAGCTTGTCTTCCGGCAACTGGTTGCCGCGCGCGTCGTCGATGCCGGCCTGCCGCGCGATCGCCTGCGCGGTATGCGGGTTGTCGCCCGTCAGCATCGCGGTGCGGATGCCGAGCGCATGCAGATCGGCGATCGCGTCGCGGCTCGTGTCCTTGATCGTGTCGGCCACCGCGAAGATGCCGAGCACGCGCGTGTCGTCGACCAGCACGACGACGCTCTTGCCCTGCCGCTCCAGCGCGTCGAGCTTCGCCTCCAGCGCCGCCGAGCAGCGCCCGAGCTCCTCGACGAGCCGGTGATTGCCGAGCCAGTAGCGCGCGCCATCGATCGTGCCGCGCACGCCGCGCCCGACGATCGCTTCGAAGTCCTGCACGTCGGCGAATGTCGTCGTGCCGGCGTCGCGGGCCGCGGCAGCGAGCGCCTGCGACACGGGGTGATCGGAGCGCGCGGCGAGGCTCGCGCCGAGGTGCCGCACGCGCGCCGCATCGGCGCCGTCCGCATGCACGTCGAAGTCGGTCTGCACCGGCTTGCCGTGCGTGATCGTGCCGGTCTTGTCGAGCGCGAGCCACGCAAGCTTGCGCCCTTCTTCCAGATAGACGCCGCCCTTCACGAGGATCCCGCGCCGCGCGGCGGCCGCGAGGCCCGACACGATCGTCACCGGCGTCGAGATCACCAGCGCGCACGGGCACGCGATCACGAGCAGCACGAGCGCGCGGTAGACCCAGTCGTGCCACGCGCCGCCCATCGCGAGCGGCGGCACCACCGCGACCAGCAGCGCGACCGCGAACACGATCGGCGTGTAGACGCGTGCGAACTGGTCGACGAAGCGCTGCGTCGGCGCCTTCGCGCCCTGCGCTTCCTCGACCGCGTGGATGATCCGCGCGAGCGTCGAGTTGGCCGCGACGGCCGTCACGCGATATTCGAACGAACCCGATTCGTTGATCGTGCCCGCGTACACCGCGTCGCCGGTCGTCTTTTCGACGGGCAGGCTCTCGCCGGTGATCGGCGCCTGGTTGACGGTCGAGCGGCCCGCGACGACTTCGCCGTCCAGTCCGATCCGCTCGCCCGGCTTCACGCGCACCACCGCGCCGAGCGCGACCTGCGCGGCCTCGATCGTGCGCCACGCGCCGTCGGCCTGCCGCACGGTCGCGGTATCCGGCGCGAGCCGCATCAAGCCCTGGATCGCATTGCGCGCACGGTCGAGCGACTTCGCCTCGATCAGCTCGGCGATCGTGAACAGCACCATCACCATCGCGGCTTCCGGCCACTGGCCGATCGCCATCGCGCCCGTCACCGCGATGCTCATCAGCGCGTTGATGTTCAGGTTGCCGTTGCGGATCGCGATCCAGCCCTTCTTGTACGTGGTGAGCCCGCACGCGAGCACCGCGGCGAGCGCGAGCGCCGCCGACAGCCACACCGGCAGCCCGGCCCAGGTCGCGCCTTCGGACGCGAGCGCGGCGACGCCGGCGAGCGCCAGCGGCCACCACGGCTTCGCGGGCGCGGCGGCAACGCGCGCCGCCGGGGCGCCGGCCGTGGCGGCCTCCGGCGTCATGCCGAGCGTGCGGATCGCGCTTTCGATCGCCGGCTGCGCGCCGGGCACGTGCTCGACGGTCAGCATCCGCTGCATCAGGTTGAATTCGAGCGCCGACACTTCGCGCATCCCGCCGAGCTTCTTGCGGATCAGCGTTTCCTCGGTCGGGCAGTCCATCTGCATGATCCGGAACGCGGAGCGCACGTGGCCCGACGCGGTCGCCTGCGCGACCGGCAGCGGCGCGAGCGTCAACGCGGCCGGCGCGCAGCATGCGCCGGCCGCGTGGTCGTGGTCGTGGTCGTGACCGGCATGATCGTGCGCGGCGTGGCCGTGCGAGCACGTGGCGCCGTGCACGTGCTCGTCGTCGCCGGCGTGGCCGGGACCATGGTCGTCACCCGCCTCGCCATGTGCCGCGTGAGCGTGCCCGTGGACGCGATCGTGGTCATGGCCGTGCGCGCGCTCGGCGGCCGCCGGCGCCGCGTCGGCAACGGTCGCCGTCTGCGTGTCGCACGAATCGGCGCAGCAGGCATCGGCGCCGTCGGCCTGACGGTGTCGTGGGTCGTGGGGACGCTGGGCGTCGGTCATGACAACCTCCTGTGTGGCTTGACGGTGTAGAGTTAACACCCTGAAGCCACTACAAGGTCAACCCTTACACGGGAGAAAGGCATGAAGATTGGCGAACTGGCCAAAGCGGCCCGCTGCACCCCCGAGACGATCCGTTTCTACGAGAAAGAGGGGCTGATGCCGGACGCGGAGCGCACCGATTCGAACTACCGCAACTACACCGACGTGCACGTCGAACGGCTGCGCTTCATCCGCAACTGCCGCGCGCTCGACATGGCGCACGACGAAATCCGTGCGCTGCTGCAACTCACCGACACGCCGGCCGATCGCTGCGATTCGATCAATTCGCTGCTCGACGATCACATCGGGCACGTCGATGCGCGCCTCGCGGAATTGACGCATCTGCGCGACCAGCTCACCGAACTGCGCCGCCGTTGCGTCGGCGAGCATTCGGTCGAGGATTGCGGAATAGTGCACGGCCTCGCGACGATGGAAACCGTCGCGCCCGCCGCGAAGCGCTCGCACCTCGGCTGAAACCCTTGCCAAACAACATAGTCCGGTCGAGAATAGTTATATTCTTACTAGACATATTTTAACTATTCATGTCTACGAGCCGCCCGTCCCCGCTCGCGCTGGCCGTCCTTGCGACGCTCACCGAAACGCCGATGCATCCGTACGGGATGCTGCAGCAACTGAAGGCCCGCGGATACGACGAAGTCGTCAACGTGCGGCAGCGTACGAGCCTGTACCAGACGATCGATCGGCTGCTGCGCGACGGGCTGATCGCCGTGCACGACACCGAGCGCGACGGCGCGTTTCCGGAGCGCACGCTGTATGCGCTGACCGAAGCCGGGCACACGGCCGGGCAGGCGTGGTTGCATGCGCTGCTCGCGGAGCCCGCGCGTGAATTCCCGGCGTTCGGCGCCGGCCTCGCGTTCCTGCCGCTGCTCGACGCGGAAGATGCGCGCCATCAGCTCGAACGGCGAATCGCACGGCTCGACGCCGAGCGCGAGCGGCTGGAAGCGCTGCGCGCCACCGCGCAGGCCGACCAGGTGCCGCGCCTGTTCCTGCTGCAAAACGAGCATGCGCTCGTGCTGCTCAATGCGGAGCTCGACTGGGCGCGCAGCGTGGTCGAACACCTGAAGATCGGCGCGCTGCGCTGGGTGGACGGCTGACGCGTCGCGCCGGCCGCTTCCCGTCGGCAACGGCAATCGCCCCCGTCAAAGCACCTTGCCGGGATTCAGGATCCCGCGCGGGTCCAGCGCGGCCTTCAGGCGCCGCATCAGCCCGATTTCCGCGTCGCTGCGCGTGTGCGCGAGATAAGGCCGCTTGAGCACGCCGATCCCGTGCTCGGCCGACACCGAGCCGCCCATGTCGCGCACCACCGCATACACGCAGCGATCGATCGCATCGGCGTGCGCGTCGGTCATCCCGGCCAGCGACACGCCGATATGCACGTTGCCGTCGCCGACATGGCCGAAGAACAGGCACGTGAGCGCCGGCCAGCGCGCCCGCAACGCCGCCTCGCAGCGTTCGGCGAACGCGCCGAGTTCGCCCGTCGGCAGACTCACGTCGAAGTTGACGAGATGGGGCAGCGCATCGATCGCCAGGCCTTCGCGCAGCGTCCACAAATCGCGCGCCTGCCGCTCGGCGCTCGCGAGTACCGCATCGTCGACGAGCGCCGCATCGAACCCGTCGGCCAGCGCCGTTTCGAGCGCATGGCGCGCATCGCCGCCCGGCGCGCTCGTCGCGCATTCGATCAGCACCGCGAAACAGCCGTCGCCGACGAACGGCGCCGACACGCCCGGCGTATGACGCGCGACGTAGTCGTAGAACGACGGCCACATCGCCTCGAAGCTGACGACCTCCGGCAGCGCGCGCACGCGGTTCCACAGCCCGACCACCGCATCGTAGTCGCGCACGCGGCAGAGCGCCGTGGCCGGCGCCGCGAGCAACGGATGCAGCCGCAGCACCGCGCGCGTGATGACACCGAGCGTCCCTTCGCTGCCGACGAACAGTTGCTTCAGGTCGTAGCCCGCGTTGTTCTTCAGCATCCGGTTCATCGACGACACGACCGTGCCGTCCGCGAGCACGACCTCGAGCCCGAGCACCTGCTCGCGCATCATCCCGTAGCGGATCGCGCGCGTGCCGCCCGCATTGGTCGCGAGCATGCCGCCGATCTGGCACGAGCCGCGCGCGCCGAGATCGACGCCGAACGTGAAGCCCGCCGCTTGCGCGGCGTCCTGTACCGTCTGCAGCGGCGTGCCCGCGCGCACGGTGATCGTGCCGGCCGCCGTGTCGAGCGCTTCGATGCCGGCGAAACGCTCCATCGACAGCACGATCTCGCCGCCCAGCGCGACCGCGCCGCGCGCGAGCCCCGTCAGCCCGCCTTGCGGCACGACCGGCTGGCCGAGCCGCGTGCACGCCGCGAGCGTGCGCGACACGTCGTCGACGCTGCGCGGGCGCACCAGCGCACGCGGCCGCACGCCGGGCGGCTCGTTGTACGCGGTGAAGTAACGCGGATCGATATCGGCCGCGCGCGTGACGAGCGCGTCGCCCAGTTCGGCGGCGAGCACGGCATCGACGGCGTCGTCCGGCCGCGGCATGCCGTCCGGTTCGCGGCCCGCGGCGCTCGGGTTCGGGGTCGGCATCGTGCGCGGCCCCGCTTACTTCGTCGAAATGTCGATATCGCCGAAATACTTCAGGCCGAGCGACTTCACCGTGCCGTCCGCCTTCAGCTTGTCGATCGCCGCGTCGAGCTTCGCCTTCAGCGCATCGTCGCCCTTGCGCAGGCCGAACGCGATGCCGCTGCCGAGAATCTTGTCGTCGTGCACCGGCTGCCCGACGAACGAGAAGCCCTTGCCGTCCGGGCGCGACAGGAAGCCGCGCTGGCCGGACGGCGCGAGCACGAGCGTCGCGTCGAGGCGGCCCGCGACCAGATCCGCATACGCCTGGTTCTGGTCCTGGTACGCGACGACCGCGACGCCGGCCGGCTCCCAGTGCGCCTTCGCGAAGGTTTCCTGGATCGACGCCTGCAGCACGCCCACGCGCTTGCCCTTCAGCGACTCCGGCGTCGGCAGCAGGCCGCTGCCGGTGCGCGCGATCAGCTGGGTCGGCACGCGATAGATGATCGTCGTGAAGTCGATCGCCTGGCGCCGTTGCTCGGTGGCGTTCATCGCCGAGTTGATCGCGTCGAACTTGCGGCCCTTCAGCGCCGGGATCAGCCCGTCGAACGAGGTCTCGACCCATTTGCACGACAGCTTCGCCGTCTGGCAGACGGCATTGCCGACGTCGATGTCGAAGCCCTGCAGGTCGCCGTTCGGCGCCTTCGATTCGAACGGCGGGTATTGCGCCTCGAGGCCGAAACGCAACGTCGGCGCATCGGCGAGCGCCGCGCCGGAGCCGATTGCGCACGCGAGTGCGAATGCGAGTTTCAGGGTGGTCGTGTGCTTCATCGTGATCTCCTGTGTCTGGTCGAGGCGAGGTGCCCGTCGCCGGATGCCCGTCGCCGGATGCCCGTCGCCATGCTTTACAGCGAACGCAGCCGCCGCGCGCCTTCGACCAGCGTCGCGTCGTCCTTCGAAAAACTGAGCCGGATCACGCCGGCATCGGTGCCGTCGGTATAGAACGCCGACAGCGGAATCGTCGCGACACGCGCGTCACGGATCAGGCGCAGCACGAAATCGCTGTCGCTTTCATCCGAGAAGTGACGAAAGCGCGCGAGCATGAAGAACGAGCCTTCGCTCGGCAGCAACTCGAAACGCGAATCGGCCAGCTCGCGCGCGAGCAGGTCGCGCTTGGCCTGGTAGAACGCCGACAGGCCGAGATAGCTGTCCGGCCGCGCGAGAATTTCCGCGAACGCGACCTGCATCGGCGTGTCGGCCGAGAACACCATGAACTGGTGCACCTTGCGGATCTCGTCCATCAGCTCGGCCGGCGCGAGGCAATGGCCGACGCGCCAGCCGGTCACGTGGAACGACTTGCCGAACGACGACACGATCACGCTGCGCTCGGCCAGCTCGCGGTGGCGCGCGACGCTCTGGTGCCGCACGCCGTCGAACACGACGTGCTCGTAGACTTCGTCGGACAGCACCACGATGCCCGTGTCGCGCGTGATCTGCGCGAGCCGCTCGAGATCGTCGGCGGAGAACACCGTCGCGGTCGGGTTGTGCGGCGTGTTGACGATGATCATCCGCGTGCGCGGCGTGACGGCCGCGGCCACCTCGTCCCAGTTCACGCGAAAATGCGCGGGCGACAGCTTGATCGCGACCGGCGTCGCCCCCTGCAACCGCACGATCGGCGCATAGCTGTCGAACGACGGCTCGAAATAGATGACCTCGTCGCCGGGATGCACGAGCGCGCTGATCGCCGCATAAAGCCCTTCGCTCGCGCTCGCGATCACCGTGATCTCGGTCGCCGGGTCGTAGCGCGCGCCGTACAGCGCCTCGGTCTTCTCGGCGAGCCGCTCGCGCAGCGCGATCACGCCGGCCATCGGCGCGTACTGGTTGTGCCCGTCGCGCATCGCGCGCGCGACGCCTTCGACGAGCGCCGGATCGGGCGCGAAATTGGGGGCGCCCTGCGACAGGTTCAACGCGTCGTGTCGAGCAGCCAGTTGGCCGATCACCGTGAAGATCGTCGTCCCGACGTCGGGCAGTTTCGAACGGGGCGCGGTCGCGCTTCGCATGACTCCTCCTCCTGATGTCCTTCGGGCGGGCCGCGCCATGTGCGGCCCGACATCCGCCGCATGATTTAGCCCCAGCCAATATCGATGGACAATCGAAAGTTCGTCATGGCGGCCATGCATTTTTCTCATGGCGCGCGGCGATAAGCCCTCGACGGCAAGGCCCGCCCGGGCGCCCGATATGCGAATCGGGCATTTCCCCTACGGAACGCTACGCGTCCGGCGCCGCGAGGTACGCGAGCAGCACGGCCCGCAGTTCGCGGCGTTGCGCGGCGAAATCGAGCGCCGGCCCGAGCGTCAGCAACGCCTGCGACAGCCCGCCGTAGCAGATCGTATGGGCCATCCGCGCGAGCCCGTCGAGCCGTTCGGCCGGCGGCGGGTCGGCCGCGTGGGCGAGCGCGTCGCGCCACAGCGCGACATAGGCGTCGTAATGCCGGCGATAGGCGGCCAGCGGCGACACCTGCCGCTCCAGCACGAACAGCGCGCTCCACAGCGCGGCATCGGCGGCGATCGTATCGACCTGGAGGTCGACGAGCGCGGCGGCGAGCTCGGCCCGCGGCGCGCCGCGCAACCGCTGCACCGTGTCGCGCAGCCGGTCGGCCAGCGCCAGCACGCGGCGGTGGATGCAGAGCGCCGCGAGGCTCTGCTTGTCGCCGAAATACTCGTAGAAGGTGCCGATGCTGACGCCCGCGACGGCCGCGATCTCGCGGATCGTCGCCTTCGCGTAGCCGCGTTCGAGCAAAAGCTGAACGAACGCCTGTTGCAGCGCGTCGGAGCTCGCCTGCGCACGCGACTGGCGCGGCCGGCGGCGCAACGCGGGCGCGGGTTGCGCCGCCGGCGAGCCGGGCGGCGCCGGAACCTGAACATGTCGCGGCGGCATATTTGCTACTCTGAATTCAGCAGGGAAGACGTTTCACCGGAAGCCGGAACCCGCGCCGACGCGCCCTCCGTGCGGCGCGACGCCGGCCGACCGCGAAGCATGAGACCGGAGACCATCGCGATGACCGACTCGACTCACGCCGTCACGAACCAGTTCGACGAACTCGTCGACTATAACCTCTTCGCGACGGATGTCGCGCTGCGCGACGCGCTCGCCCGGGCGGGCGCCGACTGGGTCGTGCCGCAGCTCGACGCGTACGGCGCGTGGCTCGGCAGCGCCGACACCGCGCGGCTCGCCGACGAAGCGAACCGCCATACGCCGGAACTGAACGCGTTCGACCGGCGCGGCCGGCGCGTCGACCGCGTCGATTTCCATCCCGCATGGCACGCACTGCTCGGCCGGTATCGTCACGAAGGCTTCGTGTCGCTCGCATTCCGCGACGCGCGCCGCGGCCGCTGGGCCGCGACCGCCGCCGGCTTCTACCTGCACGGCCAGATCGAGGCCGGCACGCTGTGCCCCGCGACGATGACGCAGGCCGCGATTCCCGTGCTGCAGAAGGAGCCGGCGCTGTGGGACCTGCTGCGCGACAAGCTCTACAGCGACGACTACGATCCGCGCGACGTGCCGGTCGCCGACAAGCGCGCGATCTGGTTCGGCATGGGCATGACCGAGAAACAGGGCGGCTCCGACGTGCGCGCGAACACGACGCTCGCCACGCCGGTCGGCGCGGGCGGGCGCGGCGGCGAATACCGGCTGCGCGGCCACAAGTGGTTCTTCTCCGCGCCGATGTGCGACGCGCACCTCGTCGTCGCGCGTACCGAAGGCGGCGGCCCGTCGTGCTTCTACGTACCGCGCTGGCGGCCGGACGGCACGAAGAACGCGGTCGAGATCCAGCGGCTGAAGAACAAGGTCGGCAACCGCAGCAACTCGAGCAGCGAGATCGAGCTGAACGACGCATGGGGGATCATGCTCGGCGACGAAGGCCGCGGCATTCCGACCATCATCGAGATGGCCACCTACACGCGGCTGAACTGCGTGCTCGGCAGCGCGGCGATGCTGCGCCAGGGCGTCGTGCAGGCGATCGCGTACACGCGCCGGCGCCACGCATTCGGCCGCGCGCTCGCCGAGCAGCCGCTGATGCGTACCGTGCTCGCCGATCTCGCGCTGGAGAGCGAAGCGGCGCTGTCGCTCGCGATGCGGCTCGCCGACGCGTTCGAACGCGACGATTCGCCGCGCGAACGCGCGTGGAAGCGGATCGTCACGCCCGCCGCGAAATTCTGGGTCTGCAAGCGCGCGGTCGAGCTGACCGGCGAAGTGATGGAAGTATTCGGCGGCAACGGCTACGTCGACGACGGCCCGATCGCGCGCCTCTTCCGCGAGGCGCCCGTCAACTCGATCTGGGAAGGCTCGGGTAACGTGATGTGCCTCGACGTGCTGCGCGCGGTGTCGCGCGAGCCCGACGCGGCCGCCGCGCTGTTCGACGAACTGGCCGGCCTCGGCGCGGGCGAACCGCGCATTCGCGCGGCGCTCGACGCGTTGCGCGCGATGCTCGCCGCCCCGGCCGACACGCTCGAAGCGTCGGGCCGCGTGTTCGCGCAGCGGCTCGCGACCGTCGCGCAGGCGTGCCTGCTGCGCCGCGATGCGCCGGCGGCCGTCGCCGACGCGTTCGTCGCGACGCGGCTCGCCGCCCCCGACTGGGGCCGCATCGCCGGCGGCTTCGATCCGCACGCGATCGACGTCGCCGCGCTGCTGCAGCGCGCGTACCCGGCCTGACGCCGGCCCGTTCACCCGAATCCGCAGTCGTTCGCCCGCCCCGGAGCCTCGATGAACCTCGTCGCCGCCCTCGACCGCGCCGCCCGCGCGACGCCCGACAAGCCCTTCCTCGTCAACGAATCCGCGACGATCACGTATGCGGCCGCACGCGAGCGTTCGCACCGCGCGGCGGCCGTGCTGAGCGCGCTCGGCGTCGCGGCCGGCGATCGCGTCGCCGCGATGTGCTTCAACACGCCGGCCTTCGTCGACCTGATGTTCGGCGCATGGCGCCTCGGCGCGGCATTCGTGCCGATCAACCACAAGCTGCAGGCGCCGGAAGTCGACTACGTGCTCGAACACAGCGGCAGCAAGACCTTGCTGTTCGACGTGGCGCTCGCGCCGGTGGTCGAGCGCATCGTGCATCCGGCGCGGCGCCTCGTGACCGAGGGCGAGCTCGACGGCGTGCCGAACTTCGACACGATGTGCGCGACGATGGACGGCCTCGCGGGCATCGAGCCGGCCGACGACGACATCGCGCAGATCCTCTACACGTCCGGCACGACCGGCCGCCCGAAGGGGTGCGTGCACAGTCATCGCACGGTGACGCTGGCGGCGATGCAGGCGGCGCTCGCGACCGGCATCGGCCGTCACGAGCGCACGCTGATGGCGATGCCGATCTGGCATTCGTCGCCGCTGAACAACTGGTTCGGCGGCACGCTGGTCGCGGGCGGCACCGTCGTGCTGCTGCGCGAATACCATCCGCTGCGCTTCCTGCAGACCGTCGAGCGCGAGCGCGTGACGCTGTATTTCGGCGCGCCGGTGTCGTACACGTTGCCGCTCGACACGATCGACGGCTTCGCGGCATTCGACCTGTCGAGCGTACGCGCGTGGCTGTATGGCGGCGGCCCGATCGGCGCCGCGCAGGCCGAACGGCTCGCCCATGCGTACCGCAGCCACGCGTTCTTCCATGTGTACGGGATGACGGAAACCGGACCGGCCGGCACGACGCTGTATCCGGACGAGCAGATCGCGAAGGCCGGCTCGATCGGCCGCGAGGGCGGCCCGGGCGTCGACCTGCGGGTCGTGCGGATGGACGGCGTCGATGCGCGGCCGGGCGAAACCGGCGAGATCTGGCTCAAGGCCGCCAGCACGATGCTCGGCTATCTCGACGACGCGGCCGCGACGCGCGCCGCGTTCACGCCGGACGGCTGGTATCGCACCGGCGACATCGCACGGATCGATCAGGATGGCTATCTGTTCATCGTCGACCGGCTGAAGGACATGATCGTCACCGGCGGCGAGAACGTCTATTCGAAGGAAGTGGAGGACGTGCTCGGCGCGCACCCGGACATCGCCGAGGCGGCCGTCGTCGGCGTCCCGCATCCGGACTGGGGCGAGACGGTCGTCGCGCACGTCGTGATGCGGGCGAACGCGGCGCCCGATGCGGACGCGCTGCGCACGTTCTGCGGCGAGCGGCTCGCCGCGTACAAGGTCCCGCGCGAGTTCGCGTTCGCGCAGGCGCTGCCGCGCACGCCGACCGGCAAGCTGCAGAAGTTCTTGCTGCGCGTGCGGAGGGACTGAGTATCCGCGGTTGAGCCGGCGCATTCGCGCTCGCGCGGTCAATGCAAAAAGCAGACCGGAACAAGTAATAGAAGTTACCAGCGCTGAATCATATTCGTCCGATTGATCGACGTTTCTTATCTGGAATAGCGTCTCAAGGCAGCCATTCCATTTACCGAGACAGGGAAGCCGGGATCACAGATATTTCATGGAGGAGTGTTTGACGTTTGGAGCCGAAAACCCGAATCAGGCAATCAACAATGCCGACAGCGTTACAGGATACGTCATTTACAATGCTTAAGTTTATTCTTTGCCTAAGCCTTCTCACCTCCAATTCGGTATTCGCATGCATCGCCAGCGAGAACTTCGACATCTACTTTTCGAGAGATAGCTCGCACATATCGAATGCCGAGATCGTCCGCATTGCAAAATGGACAGCCGACCAAAAGCTCAATTACGCAAATCACCTAACCAAAGAGACAACACTGATCAGCGGCCATGCCGAGGAAAGTGAACCGGAAGCACCGGCCCTTGCACAATCAAGATTGCAAACCGCGTATGCGCTGTTGGAGCAACTCGGTTTTTTACGCGGGACGATCAAGAAGAGCGCCCGCGTCTATTCGCATGGCGACGTGGACAATGGGCGGCGTGTGGAAATTTCCTTCCTCCCCGATTGCCCGAACAAGTGCTGCGACGGCAAGTAACGTCACACTGCCGCCGATCACGGCGATGCGGTATCGACGTACGCATGCGGCGCCCCTGCTGTACCACTGCCTGCAAGATCCCCATGCCCTATCGGCCGTGTTCCACCAAAGAAAAAGCCACCGGACCCGGTGGCTTTTTCGCATGAGGCGCGGGACGACGCGTTGCAACACCGCCCGCACGTCACATCAACCTGCTTACTTCCCGCCGATGCTCTTCAGCGGCTTCCAGTCGCCCTTTTCGACCTTGTACATCGTGATGCCGCCGTTCTTCAGGTCGCCCTTCGCGTCGTACGCGACGTGCGTCGACGTGACGCCGGCCATGTCGGTCTTCGCGAGCACCGGCAGGTACTTCGCCGGATCGGTCGAATCGGCCTTCTTCATCGCGTTCAGCATCGCCATCGCGCCGTCGTACGCGTACGGCGAGTACGTCTGCACGTCTTCGCCGAAGCGCTTCTTGTACTTGTCGGCGTAAGCCTTGCCGCCCGGCATTTCTTCCAGCGGCAGACCGGCCAGCGACGCGATCGTGCCTTCGGCCGCGGCGCCCGCGATCTTCAGGAACGTCGGCGTCTTCACCATTTCGCCGCTCATCAGCGGCGCGGTGATGCCGAGCGCCTTCATCTGCTTGACCATCGGCGCCGCCTGCGAATCCGCGCCGCCGTAGTAGACGAGGTCCGGCTTCGCCGCCTTCAGCTTCGTCAGAATCGCCTTGAAGTCGACTGCCTTGTCGTTCGTGAATTCACGGTCGACGATCGTCGCGCCGCCGGCCTTCGCGGCCTTCTCGAACTGGTCGGCGAGACCCTGGCCGTAGGCCGTGCGGTCGTCGACGATCGCGATCTTCTTCATGCCGAGATCCTTCGACGCGAACGTGCCGGCCACCGAGCCCTGCTGCGTGTCGGACGTCATCATGCGGAAGGTCGTCTTGTAGCCCTGCTGCGTGTATTCCGGCGCCGTCGCCATCGCGATTTCCGGAATGCCCGCGTTCGCGTAGATGCGCGACGCGGGAATCGTCGTGCCCGAGTTGAAGTGGCCGAGCATGCCCTTGATGCCGTCGTCGACCAGCTTCTGGGCGACCGTCGTACCCGTACGCGGGTCAGCCTGGTCGTCCTGCGTGTCGAGCACGAACTTCACGGCCTTGCCGCCGATCTTCGGGTTCGTCGCGTTGAAGTCTTCCAGCGCGAGCACGATCCCGTTCTGCATATCCTTGCCGTAGTGCGCCTGCGCGCCCGTCATCGGCCCTGCGTAACCGATCTTCACGTCATCCGCATGGGCCGTCCCCGCCAGCGACATGACCGCGACGAACGTCGCGCCTGCCACCTTTTTCATCGTGTGTTGCATAGCATCTCCTTGGTACCAGGGTAAATGGAGCGGCTTCGGGATCGCCTTGCCGCTTCCTTTGTTTGATCCGAACGGCAAGGATGATCAGCCGATCGTCATCAAATTCGCATTGCCGCCCGCCGCGGCCGTGTTCACGCTCACCGAACGCTCCGTCAGGAGCCGTTCGAGCGCGTAGTCCTCCGCGTCGCCGTTCTCGAACGCGCCCACCGACACGCCCTGCACCGACACGATCGGGCCCGGCCACTGCGCGACGTCCTTCACGAGCGTCTGCAGCTCGTCGCTGTCGCCTTCGAACAGCACCGCGTCGAACGGCGCGTCGGCCTGCTTGCGCACGGCCGCGTGCGCCTTCAGCGACGCCGGCAGCGCGGCGACCAGCGCCTCGCCCGCCGCGCCGGCGAACAGCGCGCGGTTGCCCGTCGCCAGCACCGCCGCGAACTGCGCACGCGCGCCGCCCGGCGTGGCCGCGACACACAGCACCGTGCCGCGCGGGCCGAGTGTATACGTGTTTCGCTCGCCCGTCGGGCCGGTCAGCACGGCGGTCGCGCCGGCCGGCACCTGCGCGAGATAGCCGTCGCAACGCGCGGCCAGCGCCGGCTCGCGCTGCTCGATCAGCCAGTCGCGCAGCGTCGTGAGCGCCGCCGCCGGGTTGCCGCGCGCATCGCTTTCGGTCGCACCGTCCGCCACCAGCGACTGCGCGAGCGCGCGCGGCAGGCCCGACGGACGCGTCGCGAGCAGACGCTGCAGGTACAGCGCGCCGCCGGCCTTCGGGCCCGTGCCCGACAGCCCCTCGCCGCCGAACGGCTGCACGCCGACCACCGCGCCGATCACGTTGCGGTTCACGTAGATGTTGCCCACGTGCGCATTCGAGATCACGTGCGCGATCGTCTCGTCGATCCGCGTGTGGATACCGAGCGTGAGCCCGTAGCCGGTCGCGCGGATCTGCTCGAGCAGCTTGTCGAGCTGGTTGCGGCGGTAGCGCACCACGTGCAGCACGGGGCCGAACACTTCACGCTTCAACTCGTCGATGCTGCCGATCTCGATCAGCGTCGGCGGCACGAACGTGCCGTGCGCGCAGGCATCGGGCATCGGCAGTTGCGTGACCGCGTGGCCCTTGTCCTGCATCGCCGCGACGTGCGCGTCGATCGTCTGCTTCGCTTCGGCGTCGATCACCGGGCCGACGTCGGTCGACAGCCGGTCGGGGTTGCCGAGCGCCAGCTCGTGCATCGCGCCCTTGAGCATCGTCAGCGTGCGGTCCGCGACGTCGTCCTGCAGACACAGAACGCGCAACGCCGAACACCGTTGACCGGCCGAGTCGAACGACGACTGCATCACGTCCGCGACGACCTGCTCCGCGAGCGCCGACGAATCGACGATCATCGCGTTCTGGCCGCCCGTTTCGGCGATCAGCGGGATCGGCTTGCCGTCCGGGTCGAGGCGCGCGGCGAGCGTCTTGTTGATCAGGCGCGCGACTTCGGTCGACCCCGTGAACATCACCGCCCGCGTGCGCGGGTCGGCGACCAGCGCCGCGCCGACGGTTTCGCCCGTGCCCGGCAGCAGTTGCACCGCACCGGCCGGCACGCCGGCCTCGCGCAGCAGCCGCACGGCTTGCGCGGCGATCAGCGGCGTCTGTTCGGCCGGCTTCGCGAGCACCGTGTTGCCGGCGGCGAGCGCCGCGGCCACCTGGCCCATGAAGATCGCGAGCGGGAAGTTCCACGGGCTGATGCAGACCACGGGGCCGAGCGGACGGTGCGTGTCGTTCGAGAATTCGCCGCGGATCTGCGCCGCGTAGTAGCGCAGGAAGTCGACCGCTTCGCGGATCTCGGCGATCGCGTTCGGCAGCGACTTGCCGGCTTCGCGCACGATCAGGCCCATCAGCGTATGCATCTGCGCTTCGAGCAGGTCGGCCGCGCGCACCAGGCAATCGGCGCGCGCGTCGACCGGCGTCGCCTGCCAGATCGGCGCGGCGGTCACCGCGTGCGCGAGCGCCGCGCTCACGTGTTCGGCCGTCGCTTCGCTGACCGTGCCGACCACGTCGCGCAGGTCGGCCGGGTTGCGCACGTCGCGCGCCGGCGCGTCGGCGAGCGCGTCGTCGGCGAGCATCGGCGCCGCGCGCCACGGATGGTGCGCGCTCGCGAGCAGCGCGGACGACAGCGACGCGAGACGGTGTTCGTTCGACAGGTCGAGGCCCATCGAGTTGGGGCGCTCGTCGCCATACAGGTTGCGCGGCAGCGGGATCTTCGCGTGCGGCGCGCCGAGCGGCACGACCTTCGATGCCTCGTCGACCGGATCGGCGACCAGTTCCTTCACCGATACCGTCTTGTCGGCGATGCGGTTCACGAACGACGTGTTCGCGCCGTTTTCCAGCAGACGGCGCACGAGGTACGCGAGCAGCGTTTCGTGCGTGCCCACCGGCGCATACACGCGGCACGGACGGTTCAGCTTGTCGCGGCCCGTGACTTCCTCGTACAGCGGCTCGCCCATCCCGTGCAGACACTGGAACTCGTACTGGCCCGGGTAATAGTTGTGGCCGGCGAGGTGATAGATCGCGGCGAGCGTGTACGCGTTGTGCGTCGCGAACTGCGGGTACACGGCGTCGGGCGCCGCGAGCAGTTTCTTCGCGCACGCGAGGTACGACACGTCGGTGTAGATCTTGCGCGTGTAGACCGGATAGCCTTCGAGGCCGTCGACCTGCGCCCGCTTGATTTCGGTATCCCAGTACGCGCCCTTCACGAGGCGGATCATCAGGCGGTGACGGCTGCGGCGCGCGAGATCGATCAGGTAGTCGATCACGAACGGGCAGCGCTTCTGGTAGCCCTGCACGACGAAGCCGATGCCGTTCCAGCCCGCGAGGTCCGGATCGAAGCACAGCGCCTCGAGCAGGTCGAGCGACAGTTCGAGGCGGTCGGCCTCTTCCGCGTCGATGTTCAGGCCGATGTCGTAGCGGCGCGCGAGCAGCGCGAGCGCGCGCACGCGCGGCAGCAGCTCGCTCATCGTGCGGTCCTGCTGCGAGCGCGAGTAGCGCGCGTGCAGCGCCGACAGCTTGATCGAGATGCCCGGGCCTTCGTAGATGCCGCTGCCGCCGGCCGCCTTGCCGATCGCGTGGATCGCCTGTTCGTACGACGCGTAGTAGCGCTGCGCATCCTCTTCGGTCGTCGCCGCTTCGCCGAGCATGTCGTACGAATAACGGAAGCCGCGCGCTTCGTACTTGCGGCTGTTCGCGAGCGCCTCGGAAATCGTTTCGCCGGTGACGAACTGCTCGCCCATCAGACGCATCGCCATGTCGACGCCCTTGCGGATCAGCGGCTCGCCGCCGCGGCCGATCAGGCGCGTGAGCGCCGACGACAGGCCCGCTTCGCTGTTGGTCGTCACGAGCTTGCCGGTGATCATCAGCCCCCAGGTCGCCGCGTTCACGAACAGCGACGGCGCGTGGCCGACGTGCGAACGCCAGTCGCCCTTGCTGATCTTGTCGCGGATCAGCGCATCGCGCGTCGCGCGATCGGGAATGCGCAGCAGCGCTTCGGCGAGGCACATCAGCGCGACGCCTTCCTGGCTCGACAGCGAGAACTCGTGGATCAGCCCTTCGACGCCGCCGCCCGAGCTCTTCTCGCGCAGCGCCTCGACCAGCTTCGTCGCGAGCGCCTGCACGTCCGCCTGCAGGTTCGCGGGCAGACGCGCCTGGCCGAGCAGGAACGGCACGCATTCCGGTTCCGGACGGCGGTAGGCGGCCGTGATCGCCGCACGCAGCACCGATTGCGGCTGCACGTTCTGCGCGAATTCGAGGAACGGATGCGGCGAGTTGTCGTCGTCGCCGTCCGCGGCCTGCCCGTCGGCGAGCTCCGTCACGCCGCTGTGGCCCGACAGCTCGGGCGGCAACTGGCCGTGCTCGATCCGCTCGAGATACGCGAAGATCGCCTGCTTGATCAGCCAGTGGGGAGTGCGCTCGAGACGCGCGGCGGCGTCCTTCAGGCGCGAGCGGAGAAGATCGTCGACTTTGACGCCGAGAGTCGTGCTTGCCATGGTGGGTTCGTGCGCCGGTGCGAGGCCGGCTGTGTGGTGTAAGAGGATGCGCGAAATCCTACGGCACGCAATAAAAAGGTGCAACCAAATTGAGAGATAGGTTGCACCCACAAGTTAGTCAATATAATCAGACACTTATGCAGTTGCAACCTAGGGGTTGCCCGTGGTCTTGGGATCGGTATTTTCCCTGATCGGGCCGGTTCGGCGAGCGTGTGCAACCGTCGGCCTGCGCGAGCGCGGCCGAAAACGGGTTGCACTGGGGTGACAGGAGGCGGTGCCGACCCGGCATCGGGGCAAGCGACGGGAAACGACGATTCGGGGCGCCCGGCGGCACGGGTTACCGGCATTCGGCGACGGCCCGCGCGACGGCCGCGCGGAGGCCGCTCAGATATCAAGCGGATCGACCTCGACGCTCCACCGCAGCACGCCCTTCAGCGCGCGCAGTTCCGGCTGCCACGCGCGCAGCGCATGCTGCAGCGCCGCCCGCGACGCGCTTTCGAGCAGCAACTGCGCGCGGTGGACGTTCGCGACCTTCACGATCGTCATCGGCACCGCGTCGTACACGGTCACGCGATCGGCGCCCGGCAGCCCCGGCAACGCGGCCGCGGCCTGCAGCAGGAACGCGAGCGCCGCGTCGAGCGTGCGCCCTTCGGCGCGCAGCAGCGCCTGGTAGACGAACGGCGGCAGGTGCGCGTCGCGACGCTCGCCCAGCGTCGAATTCGCGAAGCCCACGTAGTCCTGCCGCCCGAGCGCGTGGTACAGCGCGTGACGCGGATAGCGCGTCTGCACCAGTACCTCGCCCGGCAGCCCGGCGCGCCCCGCGCGGCCGCTCACCTGCATCAGCTGCGCGAACAGCCGCTCGCTCGCGCGGAAGTCGTGCGAGAACAGCGCGGTGTCGGCATTGAGCACGCCGACGAGCGACACGCGCCGGAAATCGTGCCCCTTCGCGATCATCTGCGTGCCGACCAGGATGTCGACCTCGCCCGCGTGCACGTCGGAAAAAAGCGCCTGCGCGCTGCCCTTGCGGCGCGTGCTGTCCGCGTCGATACGCAGAATCCGCGCGCCCGGCACGGCCTCGGCGAGCGCCTCCTCGATGCGCTGCGTGCCGCGCCCGAGCGGCGCGATGTCGACGTTCCCGCACTCGGGGCACGACCGCGGAATCCGCGCTTCCCAGCCGCAGTGATGGCAGCGCAGCGCGTGCTCGGGCTTGTGCAGCACGACGTACGCGCTGCAGCGCGGGCAGCCGGCCACCCAGCCGCATGCGTCGCACGCGAGCTGCGGCGCGTAACCGCGCCGGTTCAGAAACACGAGGCTCTGTTCGCCGCGTTCGAGCCGCGCCTTCAGCGCCGCGACGAGCGGCCCCGACAGGCCGCCCATCGACGCGCGCCCGCGCCGCCGCTCTTCTTCGAGATCGATCAGTCGCACGGTCGGCAGCGTCGCGTCGGCCACCGCGCGACGCGACAGCGTGAGCCGCGTGTAGCGCCCCTGCTCAGCCAGCCACCAGCTTTCGAGCGACGGCGTGGCCGAGCCGAGCACGACCGTGATGCCGAGCTGTTTCGCGCGCCACACGGCCAGATCGCGCGCCGAATAGCGCAGCCCTTCCTGCTGCTTGTATGCGGGCTCGTGCTCCTCGTCGACGACGATCAGCGCGAGCGTCGGCATCGACGCGAGCACCGCGAGGCGCGTGCCGAGCACGATCCGCGCGCGGCCCGTGTGGGCGGCCAGCCAGTTGCGCGCCCGCTCGCCTTCGGCGAGCCCGCTGTGCAGCGTGACGATCGCGTCGTCGGCGAGCGCGCCCGCGAAGCGCGCGCGAAACGCGGCCTCGAACTGCGGCGTCAGGTTGATTTCGGGCACGAGCACGAGCGCCTGCGCGTCCGGCCGCGCGTCGAGCAGCGACGCGAGCGCATGCAGATAAACCTCGGTCTTGCCGCTGCCCGTGACGCCGTGCAGCAGGAACGGCGCGAAGCCCTGCGCGGCGCGGATCGCGTCGAACGCCTCCGCCTGCTGGTCCGTCAGTGCCGGCGGCACAGCACGTCCACCGCTTGTCGACAGGTTATCCACAGGGTTGACCACAGGCGCATCGGCCCAACCGATCTCCTCGACGGCCACCCAGCCGCGCGCCGCCCAGTCGTCGAGCGTCGCGACCGCCTTCGGATGCAGCGCGCGCGCGTCGGGCAGCGTCAGCGAGCCGGTATCGACCAACGCCTGCGCGAGCCGGCGCAGCGCGGCGCCGCGCGCCGGCAACGCGTCGGGCAGCGCCGCGCGGCCGGCTTCGGTCGGTCGGTAGCGCACCTCCGGCGCGAGCAGCCGCCCCCAGCGGCCCGCGTCGCGCAGCGCCTGCGGCAGCGCCGGCAACGCGACTTCGCCGCGCCCGCGCTGATAGTAGTCGGCGGCGAACGACACGAGCGCGAGCCAGTCCGCCGACAACGGCGGCAGGTCGGTACAGATCGCCTCGACCGCGCGCAGCCGCGACGGCGGCACATCGGTGTGAGTGGTGACTTCGCAGACGAGCCCGACCGCCTGCCGCTTGCCGAACGGCACCTGCACGAGCGTGCCGGGCACGGGCGGCGGCTGCACGTCGCAGCGGTAGTCGAACAGGGTCGCGAGCGGATGGTCGAGCGCCACGCGCAGGTAGACGCCGCTCATCGACACGCTCCGGCAGCGGCGGCACGCAGCGCACGGACGGCTTGCACCCGCGTCCGCATCGCGACGGCGAACTTAAAGTAAAACTTCAGATTCGGCGCTAAGTTTTGGATTCGCATTAGGAATCGCCGTATACCCTGCCCAGCCTGTGGATAACTTTGTTGAGAACTCGCCGCTCAACGGCCGCAACGCGCGCGGGGCCGTGCTTTCCGCTGTTTTTCACCGTTTGTCGCCGGCCCCCGCGAAGCCTTATTCCATAAGGCTGCTATTCAAATTACCGAACAATAGCGAGACAAATTGACCGATACGGGGCTCTACCGCGGTGCAACGTGGAAAATGTGTATAAGTCAAGTCTTGACAAGCATCGAATCGGCGACCGGAGCGGGGTTGCGTCCTGTTTAGTTTCAACGACGAAACGCCGTCATTCTGCAGCGCAGCATGACGGCGCTTGCATTCAGCGCGCCGCTCCGCTACGGATCGCGCGGCTGTGGGTATGCACTTCGTCGACGAGTTCGGCGACGTGATCGGGCGACGTGAATTGCGAAATACCGTGCCCGAGATTGAACACGTGGCCCGGATGATTGCCGTAGCTGTCGAGCACCGCGCGCGCCTGTTCGCGCACCGTGGCCGGCGGCGCGAACAGGATCGTCGGGTCGAGGTTGCCCTGCAGCGCCACGCGCCCCGCGACGCGCTCGCGCGCGGCGCCGAGGTTGACCGTCCAGTCGAGCCCGACCGCGTCGACGCCGGTCGCCGCGATCTCCTCGAGCCACAGCCCGCCGCCCTTCGTGAACGTGATCACCGGCACGCGCTCGCCGTCGTGCTCGCGCTCGAGCTGCGACACCACGCGGCGGATGTAATCGAGCGAGAAGCGCTGGTACGCGCCGTCGGCCAGCGCGCCGCCCCACGTATCGAAGATCATCACGGCCTGCGCGCCCGCGTCGATCTGCGCGTTCAGGTACGCGGCCACCGCCTGCGCGTTCACGTCGAGGATCCGGTGCATCAGGTCGGGGCGCGAATACGCCATCGACTTCACCGTGCGGAAATCGTCCGAGCCGCCGCCTTCGACCATGTAGCACGCGAGCGTCCACGGGCTGCCCGAGAAACCGATCAGCGGCACGCGCTGACGGCCCTGGCCGTCGGTGAGCGCGCGGCGGATCTCGCGCACGGCGCCCGTCACGTAGCCGAGCGTTTCCTCGATGTCCGGCACCGCGAGCTTCGCGACGTCGGCCTCGGTGCGCACCGGATGCGCGAACTTCGGCCCTTCGCCGGCCTGGAAGTCGAGACCGAGCCCCATCGCGTCGGGAATCGTCAGGATGTCCGAGAACAGGATCGCGGCGTCGAGCGGGAAGCGCTCGAGCGGCTGCAACGTCACTTCCGTCGCGTAGTCGGGATTTTTTGCGAGGCCGAGGAAGCTGCCGGCGCGCGCACGCGTCGCGTTGTATTCGGGCAGGTAGCGGCCGGCCTGGCGCATCAGCCAGATCGGCGTGTAGTCGGTCGGCTCGCGCAGAAGCGCACGCAGGAAGGTGTCGTTGAGCAGGGTATGGGCCACGGTAGGAGCGACGATGCGAAGGCAAAGCGGCATTTTACCGGACAGCCGCGATCGGACTGCGCATGCCGGTGCGATGGCGGCCATATGACGCGCGCGATGGCTCCCGTTATGATCGGACGCTCATATCGAACCGAACCAAGGAGGAGACCGATGAAGACATTCGCCACGCTCGCCGCGGCCGCATGGCTGTGCTGCACCGCCGCACACGCGCAGACCGCGGCCGGCGCCGCCACGACTGCGCCGGCCGCCGGCACGCGGCTCGACGACGTGCTCGCGCGCGGCGCGCTGCGCGTGTGCACGACGGGCGACTACAAGCCGTATTCGTACTACCGCGCGGACGGCCGCTTCGAGGGCATCGACATCGACATGGCGGAATCGCTTGCGAAATCGCTCGGCGTGACGGCCGACTACGTGAAGACGAGCTGGTCGACCCTCACCAACGACTTCGTCGCGAAGTGCGACATCGCGGTGGGCGGCGTGTCGACGACGCTCGAGCGCCAGAAGCGCGTGTTCTTCACGCAGCCGTACGTGGTCGACGGCAAGACGCCGATCGTGCGCTGCGCGGATGCCGACAAATACCAGACCGTCGCGCAGATCGACCGGCCCGAGACGCGCGTGATCGTGAATCCGGGCGGCACCAACGAGCGCTTCGCGAAGCAGTTCTTCACGCATGCGAACCTGACCGTCTATCCGGACAACGTGACGATCTTCAAGCAGATCCTCGCGGGCAAGGCCGACGTGATGGTGACGGATGCATCCGAGACGCTGTTGCAGCAAAAGCTGAATCCGGGCCTCTGCTCGGTGCATCCGGACAAGCCGTTCCAGTTCGGCGAGAAGGCGTACATGGTGCCGCGCGGCGACGTCGTGTTCCAGCAGTACGTCGACCAGTGGCTGCATCTCGCGCTGTCCACCGGCGAATATCAGGCGATTTCGGACAAGTGGCTGAAGTAGGCGCGCCCGCGCCGCGGCGGCCGGTCACGGGCACCGACCCCGCGGCCGCCGGGCGCCGACATCTCGCGAGGCCCGGCAGCCGGCGTGCCGTCGTTACACTTTCCGTTCGCGCCGCAGCGCCGGCCATCGGCGCAAGATTCACGGGATTGGCCGAACGGCCGACTTTCGCGTATTCCGATCACGTTTCAAAATCTTTCTGACGAATGAATCGTCATGGGCGGTATCGATCACGCCGTGCACTTTCTCGCGTGCAAATCGGCAATTCATCGCGCCTGATACGCGTGAAAAACGCATCGCGCGCATACCTTGAAAACGCGACGGAAAATATGGGTAAAAATGACCTTTTTCAGGACCCCGAAAACAGCAAAAAATCCCGGAAAGCCTTATCCGGCGGGCGTTACAACCTGAAACACTTTGTTACCGCGACGGGTCATTAATTCGCCCACAATGGCCTCAACGGTTTCAACACGGATGCGGTCTCGTGTGCCAAGTGTGAGCGGACGCGAAGCGCTGCGAGCCAGTCGGTCACGTACCGAAGCCCTTCCGAGGGGCATCCCTGTTGGAGTCGTTTCCGGCCTCCCGCCGGATCCGGTTTCATCTTTGGTCTCCTCGCGCTAACCCCGTAGCGTGTGGTTTTTAGCGGGCTAATAAGCCCGCTTTTTTTCGTCCATCGAAAACGTCGCGACCTGCACCGGGCGGCCCGCAGGCCGCCCCGTTTGTTCCGCACGTTCCCGCATCTCGCGCTTCACGCGGTCTTCTGCACGTCGAGCTTCAGCTCCTCGATCATCCGCTCGCGCATCACGAACTTCTGCACCTTGCCCGTCACCGTCATCGGCAGTTCGTCGACGAAGCGGATATAGCGCGGAATCTTGTAGTGCGCGATCTGCCCGTTGCAGAACGCGCGCACGTCGTCCTCGGTCATCTGCTCGTCCGCGCGCAGCACGATCCACGCGCACAGCTCCTCGCCATACTTCGGATCGGGCACGCCGAACACCTGCGCGCTCTGGATCTTCGGATGCCGGAACAGGAATTCCTCGATCTCGCGCGGATAGACGTTCTCGCCGCCGCGAATCACCATGTCCTTCAGGCGACCGACGATGTTGCAGTAGCCGTCCTCGTCGAGCGTCGCGAGATCGCCCGTATGCATCCAGCCGTCGACCAGCACCTCGCGCGTCTTCGCGTCGTCGTCCCAGTAGCCGAGCATCACCGAATAGCCTTTCGTGCACAGCTCGCCCGTCGCGCCGACCGGCACGATCTCGCCGGCCGGATCGACGATCTTCACTTCGAGATGCGGCTGAATGCGGCCGACCGTCGTCGTGCGCTTTTCCAGCGGATCGTCGGTCGAGCTCTGGAACGACACGGGGCTCGTCTCCGTCATCCCGTACGCGATCGTGATTTCGGAAAGATGCATCTGCGACACGACGCGCTTCATCGTCTCGATCGGGCACGGCGAGCCGGCCATGATCCCGGTACGCAGCGTCGACAGGTCGAATTTCGCGAATTCCGGATGATCGAGCTCCGCGATGAACATCGTCGGCACGCCGTGCAGTGCGGTGCACCGTTCCTCGGCCACCGCCGCGAGCGTCGCGACCGGGTCGAACGCTTCGCCCGGGAACACCATCGCGGCGCCCTTCGACACGCACGCGAGCACGGCCAGCACCATCCCGAAGCAGTGATAGAGCGGCACCGGGATGCAGAGCGAATCCTGTTCGGTGAAACGCATCGCCATCGCGATCGAGCGCGCGTTGTTGACGACGTTGCGGTGCGTGAGCGTCGCGCCCTTCGGGCTGCCGGTCGTGCCGCTCGTGAACTGGATATTGATCGGATCGTGGGCCGCGAGCGTCGCGCCGATCGCATCGAGCAGCGCCGGATCGACGGCCTGGCGGCCGCGCGCCATCACGTCCGCGAAGCGGAACATGCCGGCGGGCGCCACCTCGCCCATCGACACGATCGTGCGCAGGCTCGGCACGCGCGCCGCGTGCAGGTCGCCCGGCGTCGCGGTCGCGAGCTCCGGCGCGATCGTCTGCAGCATCTCGACGTACGCGGACGTCTTGAAGCGCTCGGCCGAGATCACGGCCTTGCAGCCGACCTTGTTCAGCGCGTATTCGAGTTCCGACAGCCGGTAGGCCGGATTGATGTTGACGAGCACGGCGCCGATCCGCGCGGTCGCGAACTGCGTGAGCAGCCATTCGCTGCGGTTCGGCGACCAGATGCCGACGCAGTCGCCCTTCACGATCCCGAGCGCCGCGAGCCCGGCGGCCAGCACGTCGACCTCGTTCGCGAACTCGCGCCAGGTCCAGCGCACCTGCTGCTCGCGGAACACGACGGCCGGACGGTCGGGAAAGCGGCCGGCCGTGTCGAGCAGGAACCGGCTGATCGTCGCTTCGGATAGCGGCACGTCGGTTGCGCCGCGCACGTAGGACAGTCCGTTTTCGGGCGCGATCAGCGCCCCCTTGCCAAGGTCTGCTGCCATCGATGTCTCCGTCCGTTTTTGTCTGATCGGCCCGCGCGCGCACCGCGCCCGCCGCCGCCGCAACGATCGCGACGGCCGGCGTCACCGCGGATGATGCCGCGCTTCGCTGACGATACTCTGACATCGAATCGCGGCGCACGGGTGAAATAGCACGACCGGACGATACGATCCTGCCCGCAAAAAACGGACGAAAACGGCGGGCGAAAAAAAAGCAGCCCGAAGGCTGCTTTCTTTCGCGGGATACGCGGCGCGGCTCAGTGCCGGCTGCGGATCTTCGCCAGACGCTGGATCGCCTCGAGCTGCGCCATCGCGGTCGCGAGCTCGGATTGCGCTTTCGCGAGGTCGAGATCCGACTTCGCGTTCTGCAGCGTTTCCTCGGCACGCTTGCGCGCTTCCTCGGCTTTCGCCGCGTCGAGGTCCTTGCCGCGGATCGCGGTATCGGCGAGCACCGTCACGGCGCCCGGCTGCACTTCGAGAATGCCGCCCGCGACGAACACGAATTCGTCGTTGCCGCCCTCGACCTCGATGCGCACCGCACCCGGACGAATCCGGGTGATGAGCGGCGTGTGGCCCGGCAGAATGCCCAGCTCACCCGTTTCGCCCGGCAGCGCGACGAATTTCGCCTCGCCCGAGAAGATCTGCTCTTCCGCGCTGACGACGTCTACTTTGATGGTTGCCATATCGACTCCAATCTCATCCACGGGTTGAGCGTATTGCGACCGGCGCGGGCGGCCGGAATACAAGCCATCGCTGACTCATTGCTCCGGCCGGCACACGCCGGCTTGCGACTCACTCAAGCCCTTACTGGATCTTCTTGGCCTTTTCGAAGGCTTCGTCGATCGTGCCGACCATGTAGAACGCCTGTTCCGGCAGGTGGTCGCACTCGCCGTCGACGATCATCTTGAAGCCGCGGATCGTTTCCTTCAGCGGCACATACTTGCCCGGCGAGCCCGTGAACACTTCGGCGACGTGGAACGGCTGCGACAGGAAACGCTGGATCTTACGCGCACGCGCGACCGACAGCTTGTCTTCCGGCGACAGTTCGTCCATGCCCAGAATCGCGATGATGTCGCGCAGTTCCTTGTAGCGCTGCAGCGTCTGCTGAACGCGACGGGTGATCGTGTAGTGCTCTTCGCCGATCACGTTCGGGTCGATCTGGCGCGACGTCGAGTCGAGCGGGTCGACCGCCGGGTAGATACCCAGCGAAGCGATGTCACGCGACAGAACGACGGTTGCGTCCAGGTGGCCGAAGGTGGTTGCCGGCGACGGGTCGGTCAAGTCGTCCGCAGGGACGTACACGGCCTGAACCGACGTAATCGAGCCCTTCTTCGTCGACGTGATGCGCTCTTGCAGCTTGCCCATTTCTTCAGCCAGCGTCGGCTGATAGCCCACTGCCGACGGCATACGGCCGAGCAGTGCCGACACTTCGGTACCGGCCAGCGTGAAACGGTAGATGTTGTCGACGAAGAACAGCACGTCGAGGCCTTCGTCACGGAAGTGCTCGGCCATCGTCAGGCCGGTCAGCGCGACGCGCAGACGGTTGCCCGGCGGCTCGTTCATCTGGCCGTACACCAGCGCGACCTTGTCGAGAACGTTCGAGTCCTTCATTTCGTGGTAGAAGTCGTTCCCTTCACGGGTACGCTCGCCCACGCCCGCGAACACGGAGTAACCGCCGTGCTCCTTCGCGATGTTGTTGATGAGCTCCATCATGTTGACGGTCTTGCCCACGCCCGCACCGCCGAACAGGCCAACCTTGCCGCCCTTCGCGAACGGGCAGATCAGGTCGATGACCTTGATACCCGTTTCGAGCAGTTCGGTCGACGGCGACAGTTCGTCGAACGCCGGCGCCTTCTGGTGGATCGAACGCGTCGTTTCGCTTTCGATCGGGCCGGCTTCGTCGATCGGACGGCCGAGCACGTCCATGATTCGGCCGAGGGTCGGCTTGCCGACCGGCACCGAGATCGGCTTCGCCGTGTTCTTCACGGTCAGGCCGCGGCGCAGGCCGTCGGATGCACCCAGACAGATGGTACGGACCACGCCGTCGCCCAGCTGCTGCTGGACTTCGAGCGTCAGTTCCGAGCCATCGAGAATGAGCGCGTCGTAGATCTTCGGCATGCTGTCGCGCGGGAATTCCACGTCGATAACGGCGCCGATGCACTGTACGATCTTGCCTTCTACCAAAGCAGCAGTACTCATCGCTTTTCCTTTAAATACCTGATTCTTTACTCGCGCAAAGGCGCAGTTGTCGTCCCGGGCGCGCGCTTAAACAGCGGCTGCGCCGCCGACGATCTCCGACAGTTCTTTCGTGATCGCGGCCTGACGGCTCTTGTTGTAGACGAGCTGCAGTTCGCTGATCACCGTCTTCGCGTTGTCGGACGCGGCCTTCATCGCGACCATGCGCGCCGATTGCTCGGACGCCATGTTTTCCGCGACGGCCTGGTACACCAGCGCCTCGACGTAACGCACGAGCAGTTCGTCGACGACGGCCTGCGCGTCCGGCTCGTAGATGTAGTCCCACGACGTCGCCGGCGTACCGTCATCGGCTTCGAAGTGTTCCGACGACAGCGGCAGCAACTGCTCGATCACGGCTTCCTGCTTCATCGTGTTGACGAAGCGCGTGTAAGCGATATAAACCGCCGACAGCTTGCCTTCCGAGTACAGATCGAGCTGCGTCTTCACGGCGCCGATCAGCTTGTCCAGGTGCGGGGTGTCGCCGAGGTGCACGACCTGCGACATCACCTTCGCGCCGAAGCGGTTCAGGAACCCGAGGCCCTTGCCGCCGATCGCGGTGGCTTCGACCTTCTGGCCCTTCTCTTCCAGCTCCTTGAACTTCTGCACCGTCGCACGCAGCACGTTGGTGTTCAGACCGCCGCACAGCCCCTTGTCGGTCGTGACGAGGATGATGCCGGCCGTCTGCGCGCCGTCGTTCGCCACCATGAACGGGTGGCGGTACTCCGGGTTCGCACGGCTCATGTGCGCGGCGATGGCACGGACCTTGTCCGCATACGGACGAGCGGCGCGCATGCGTTCCTGCGCGCGGCGCATCTTCGATGCAGCCACCATCTCCATCGCCTTCGTGATCTTGCGCGTGTTCTGCACGCTCTTGATCTTGCCGCGAATTTCCTTCATTCCAGCCATAGCTTGCTCCTTTGCGCCCCGTGTTAGCGCTTCAGCGCTTACTCGGGGCTCATGCATCGCTCACCGAAGCGGCGCGGGCGCATCAGCCCCCGCGCGGCCTCGGTGTGTCACTCGCGGATCAATAGGCACCGGACTTCTTGAAGGATTCGATCGCCGCGCGCAGCGCGCCTTCGTCGTCCTTCGAGAGATCCTTGGTGTCTTCGATGCGCTTGATGAGGTCAGCGTGGCTGGTCTTCAGGTTGTCGCGCAGGCCCTTCTCGAACGACAGCACTTGCTTGACGTCGAGATCGTCGAGGTAACCGTTGTTCGCGGCGTACAGCGACACGGCCAGTTCCCACACCTGCAGCGGCTGGTACTGCGGCTGCTTCAGCAGTTCCGTCACGCGGCGGCCGCGCTCGAGCTGCTTGCGGGTCGCTTCGTCGAGATCCGATGCGAACTGCGCGAATGCGGCCAGTTCACGGTACTGCGCGAGGTCGGTACGGATACCGCCCGACAGCTTCTTCACGACCTTCGTCTGAGCGGCGCCACCGACGCGCGACACCGACACGCCGGCGTTGATTGCCGGGCGGATGCCTGCGTTGAACAGGTCGGTTTCGAGGAAGATCTGGCCGTCGGTAATCGAGATCACGTTCGTCGGAACGAACGCGGTCACGTCGCCTGCCTGCGTTTCGATGACCGGCAGTGCCGTCAGCGAGCCGCTCTTGCCCTTCACTTCGCCGTTCGTGAACTTCTCGACGTACTCTTCCGACACGCGAGCCGCACGCTCGAGCAGACGCGAGTGCAGATAGAACACGTCGCCCGGGTACGCTTCGCGGCCCGGCGGGCGGCGCAGCAGCAGCGAGATCTGACGATATGCCCAGGCCTGCTTGGTCAAGTCGTCATAGATGATCAGCGCGTCCTGGCCGCGGTCGCGGAAGTACTCGCCCATCGTGCAGCCGGCGTACGGCGCCAGATACTGCATCGCGGCGGAATCCGATGCCGAAGCGGCGACGACGATCGTGTATTCGAGCGCGCCCGTTTCTTCGAGCTTGCGCACCACGTTCATGATCGACGAAGCCTTCTGGCCGATCGCGACGTAGATACAGATCAGGTCCTTGCCCTTCTGGTTGATGATCGCGTCGAGCGCCACCGCGGTCTTGCCGCACTGACGGTCGCCGATGATCAGCTCACGCTGGCCACGGCCGATCGGCACCATCGCGTCGATCGACTTGATGCCCGTCTGCACCGGCTGCGACACCGACTTACGCCAGATCACGCCCGGGGCGATCTTTTCGATCGCGTCGGTCAGCTTCGCGTTGACCGGGCCCTTGCCGTCGATCGGGTTGCCGAGCGCGTCGACCACGCGGCCGACGAGTTCCGGGCCAACCGGGACTTCGAGAATGCGGCCCGTCGTCTTGACGATGTCGCCTTCCGAAATGTGTTCGTATTCGCCGAGAATCACCGCGCCGACCGAGTCGCGCTCGAGGTTCAGCGCGAGACCGAACGTGTTGCCCGGAAACTCGAGCATTTCGCCCTGCATCACGTCCGACAGGCCGTGGATACGCACGATACCGTCGGTCACGGAGATCACGGTGCCCTGGTTGCGAACGTCTGCGCTCGCTTCAAGGCCCTGGATCCGGCTCTTGATCAGCTCGCTGATCTCAGAGGGATTGAGTTGCATTATTCGCTCCTGATAGTCAATTCTGTTGCGTGCCGGCGTGGCGCTCAGGCGGTCAAGGCAGCCTGCATCGATGCGAGGCGCGCGCGAACCGAGGTGTCGAGCACTTCGTCGCCGACCGTCACGCGCACGCCGCCGATCAGCGACGAATCGACTTCGACCGTCGGTTTCAGCTTGCGCTTGAACTTGCGTTCGAGGCCCGAGACGAGACTGTCGAGATCCGCGCCGTTCAGCGGGAACGCGCTCACGATCTCGGCGTCGGCTGCGCCTTCACGTTCGTTCTTGAGCGCCTCGAACTGCTCGGCGATTTCCGGCAGCAGCGCGATGCGATGATTGTCGACCAGCATCTGCACGAAGTTCTTCGCTTCGGCGCCGGCCGCGAGCGGCGACTTCACCGCAGCAAGCAGCAACTCGGCTACTTGCGTGCGCGTCACCTTCGGGCTCGACGCGACCGACAGCACTTCCGGCAGACGCGCAACCTGGGCCAGCTCTTGCACGAGCGTGGACCAGGCGGCGATGTCACCGCCCTCGGCCACGCGGAACAGCGCTTCTGCGTAAGGGCGGGCGATGGTTGCAAGTTCGGCCATGATCAGAGCTCGGCTTTCAGTTGATTCAGCAGTTGGGCGTGGGCCGTTTGATCGACTTCGCGCTTCAGGATCTGCTCGGCGCCCTTCACGGCCAGCGCGGCGACTTCGCCACGCAGCGCTTCGCGCGCCTTCACGATTTGCTGTTCTGCTTCCGCCTTCGCCTGGGCGACGATGCGGGCGGCTTCAGCCTGGGCGTTGGCCTTGATTTCCTCGGCGACCGCCTGTGCACGCTTTTCGGCGTCGGCGATGCGCTGCTGGCCGTCGTTGCGGGCCTGCGCGAGTTCCTGGTCCACGCGCTTGTGCGCTGCGTCGAGTTCCGCCTTGCCCTTCTCGGCGGCGGCGAGGCCGTCGGCGATCTTCTTCGAACGTTCGTCGAGGGCGTTGATCAACGGCGGCCACACGAATTTCATCGTGAACCACGCGAGGACCAGGAACACGACCATTTGCGCAAACAGAGTTGCGTTGAGATTCACGGTGTTTCCTTATCTGCTATTCCGGAAAAATGAAACGGTAAGGCGCTCATCGAGTTGCATTCGATCAGCGCCCCAAGTCTCCGTTCCGCCCTGCGCCGGCTCACGCCGGACGCATATTTCCGAGGAACCTTAGCCTGCGAGCTTCGACAGGAGCGGGTTCGCGAACGCGAACAGCATTGCGACACCAACGCCGATCAGGAATGCAGCGTCGATCAGACCAGCCAGCAGGAACATCTTCGTTTGCAGCGGGTTGATGAGTTCCGGCTGACGTGCGCAGGCTTCGATGTACTTGCCACCCATCAGCGCGATACCGATACAGGCGCCGATTGCACCCAGGCCGATGATGATGCCGATACCGATGGCGGTCAGACCCTGGATGTTGGCGATGTAAGCTTGCATGATCACTCCTTTGTGAAAAGACTTGGAACTGAGATTTAAAAAACTAAAACGAAGACTCTTTCTTGCACGCCGCGCTTAGTGCTTGTCGTGCGCCTGGCCGAGATACACCAGCGTCAGCATCATGAAAATGAATGCCTGCAACAGAACAATCAGGATGTGGAAGATTGCCCAGACGCTACCCGCGATCACATGACCAACGAAGCCGAGGAACGTTGCGTCGCCACCGAAGCTCCACATGCTGCCGAGCAGGGCGATCAACAGGAACAACAGCTCACCCGCGTACATGTTGCCGAACAGCCGCATGCCGAGCGAAACGGTCTTTGCAACGTATTCGACGATGTTGAGCGCGAGGTTCGGGATCCACAGCAGCGGGTGGCCGCCGAACGGGGCCGACAGCAGCTCATGCGCAAAGCCGCCCGCGCCCTTGATCTTGATGCTGTAGTAGATCATCAGGACGAACACGCCGAGCGCGATGCCGAGCGTGCCGTTCAGGTCGGCCGTCGGGACGATGCGATGGTGGGAAATCACGTCCGACAGACCGAGCAGGCCGATCACGCGGCCCGGCAGGTCGACCGGGAGGAAGTCGAGGGAGTTCATCAGCGCCACCCACACGAACACCGTGAGGGCGAGCGGCGCGATGAAGGTACGATTGCCGTGGACGATGGCCTTCGACTGGTCTTCGACCATTTCGACGAGCATCTCGATCGCGCACTGGAAACGGCCCGGCACGCCCGACGTCGCCTTGCGGGCGGCCAGACGCAGCAGGATGATCGTCACGATGCCGCAAACGATCGACCAGAACAGCGTGTCGAGATTCCAGACGTGGATGTCGAAAATCGACGTCTGATGCGAGGTGGAGAAATTCTGCAAGTGGTGCGCAATGTACTCGGACGGATCCGGACCACGCGTGCCTTCGCTAGCTGCCATATCGTTAATGCCACCCAAATTGTCGAAAATCGTTTTGCCCGTTCCGCAACACGCTATTGCGGGAACGAGCCGGTGCGGTTCGTTGTCGAAACCGCACGCTGCTTGTTCCTTACCGCCAGGCCAGCGCGATCCAGTACGTCTTCAGCACGACGAGGTACGTGACGAGGAACGGCACCCAGTGCACGCCGGCCCAGCCGAACGCCACTGCGGTGAACATTCCGATCGTCAGCGCCAGTTTCAGGGCTTCGCCCATCACCCAGCTCATCACGGTGGCCGAGCCACCGGCCTTCAGTCGCGCCACGAATACCGCACTTGGCACCCAGCCGATCGCTCCGCCCAGAAACGCGGATTGCGCAGCGGCGCCCGGCGACTTCGAAAACAGCCACCACGCCAGCGTTGCAACCAGGGACAGGACCACTTGCGCGAACACCACCTTGTAGGGGGTCACGCGCGAGGGCTTGCTCACGTTCGGGCCGAACAGCCTTTCGGCCTCTGCCCGCGTCAGCGGAACGATGTTGTTATCTTGCTGCTCGACATCCCAGTCGTCGGATTCACGCCGCTCGCCGGCCGCCGAAGCGGTGCGTTGCGTGCGCTGATCATCGTGCCTGTCGTCCGGCGCCTGACCCGCCATCGCAATCTTCCGCAGAATCCTTGAACCCGACCCCAAGCTTTCTGAAAGCTTTCAGGGGTGCCTAGCTAACAAATCCGGGCGATTGTAAGCGATAGTTGCAAGTGATTCAAGGCTTTAGACGCGACAAAAACCTGCATAAAACGACGCCTCATGATGTGAAAAAACACCCGATTCGACGACGTACGATGACAGTTGTAAGGTCAATTTTTTGCACCGGTATTTCTCGCGCGAAAAAGTCCGGCGACGGCGGAAATGACGGGGAAACGATGCCCGACGCGGGCCGGGAGGAAGCGGCGCGATCGCCGCCGCGAATGCGCTGCAATGCAGCCGTCGGGAACGGCTCGGTGCGACGCTGCGGAAGGAGCACGACATCGTGACCGAACCGCCGCACGCGACGCGCGAAATTCGACCGGATGTTCGCGCATCGATTCATCCAATCAGTTGTCGCGCCGCCACAGAGGTTCGATTGTAGATTGCAGCACTTATCAACAGCCGTCGATCACCTCGAACGCTGTGCGCCCCGCCACTGCCCGAACGATACGCCCGTGCCGCACACACCGGCCTCGCTCAACCGTGCATGAGCAGCCACGCGCCGAGCGCCGCGCTCGCCAGCGCGAACGGAATCGAAACGAGGTGGAACGGCAGCCACATGCGCGGCTCCTTCGCGAGACGCACCGCGATCAGGTTCGCGAGCGAGCCGATCGCGAAACCGAAGCCGCCGACCGATACGCCGAATGCAAGCGCGCGCCAGTCGTGCGTGAATTCCGACAGCAGGATCGCGGCCGGCACGTTGCTGATCGCCTGTGACAACACGGCGCCGGCAGCATAGACGCGCAGCGGCGAATCGAGCTGCGCGTGCGCAATCGCGTCGTGCACGGCGGGCAGCGCAGCCGCACTGCGCAACACGACGAACATCAGCACGAAGATCAACAGCAGCAGCCAGTCGATCTTCAGGACTGCATCGCGTTTGACGGCGAGCAGCACGATCGCGACGCCGACGAGGCCCGGCAGCGGATGGTGCGCATCGGCGAGCAGCACGAACGCGGCGAACAGGACCGCCGCGATCAGCGCGTGCATGCGTTGTACGGGAAAGGCGGCAGCGTCGCCGGACAGATCGAGCGGCTTCGCGCGAAACATCAGTGCAGTCAGCACGAGCAGCAGCGCCATCGTCGCGACGGCGAGCGGCCCCAGCGTGACCACGAAGCGGCCGAACGACACGCCGCTCAATTGCCACAGGAAAAGATTCTGCGGATTGCCGAGCGGTGTCGCAACGGACCCCGCATTGACGGCCAGCGCGACGACGATCACAAGCCGCCGGAACGGCAACGGTGTCAGCGCGCGCAGCGACACCATCAACGGCACGACGACGAACAGCGCGACGTCGTTGGTGAGCCACATCGACAACACCGCGGCGAAGCCGACGAGCAGCATCGCAAGCCCACGCTCGGAGTGCACGTGATGCACGATGCGATGCGCGAGCCACATCAGGCAGCCGGACAGCTCGAGCGCTTTGGTCAGCATCAGCAGGCCCGCGAGCGTCGCGACCGTCTGCCAGTCGACGCGCTCGGCGAGCACCGAAAATGGTTGCGGACGCACCCATTGCAGCACGATCAGGCCAAGCGCGAGCACCGACAGTACCGGTTCCTGCGCAAGCCAGCCGAGCCACCGGCGCGGCGCCGGTGTGCCCATCTGTTCCATGGATTGCCCGTTACTCTTCGGTCGCGACGTTGCCGCGCAGTCGCGCGAGAATGCCTTCGAGCGCATCGAGGTTGCCGAAGTCGATCAGCACCTGCCCTCGCCCGCGGCGGCCGAGCTTGATCTTCACCGTCGACGCGAGCAGATCGGACAACTCCTCTTCGAGGCGACGCGTATCGCGGCCGCCGTCGTCCTTCGCACGCGCCTTCACGGCCGGCGCTTCCTTCGTCGTGTGCGCGACGAGCTTCTCGGTCTCGCGCACCGACATGCGCTTGTTGACCACCTGATGCGCGAGCGTGATCTGCGTGGCCGCATCGACGGCGAGCAGTGCGCGTGCGTGTCCCATGTCGAGATCGCCGGCCAGCAGCATCGTCTGCACCGGCGACGCGAGATTCAGCAGGCGCAGCAGGTTCGACACCGCGCTGCGCGAACGGCCGACCGACTCGGCGGCCTGTTCGTGCGTGAAACCGAACTCGTCGAGCAGGCGCTGGATACCGTGCGCCTCTTCAAGCGGATTCAGGTCCTCGCGCTGGATGTTCTCGATCAGCGCCATCGCGGCGGCAGCCTGATCGGATACGTCCTTCACGAGCACCGGCACTTCGTCGAGGCCGGCCAGACGTGCGGCACGGAAACGCCGCTCGCCCGCGATGATCTCGTATTTGTCTGACGAAATAGGCCGTACCAGGATCGGCTGCATCACGCCCTGCGCGCGAATGCTTGCCGCGAGCTCCTGCAGGCTGCCCTCGTCCATCCGCGTGCGCGGCTGGTACTTGCCGGCTTGCAGCTTGCCGAGCGCGAGCGTGTTCGGCGCCCCTTCGATCTTCACCGCTTCGGTGATATCGGCACTGCCGCCGAGCAGCGCTTCGAGGCCACGTCCCAAGCCCTTCTTCTTTGGTACCGCGTTCATGTCTTTCTTCCTCGCTTCGCTCATGTCCGGATCACGACACCTCGAACGCGCGCACGCGCTCGATCATCTCGGCACCGAACTGGATATACGCCTGCGCGCCGCGCGAACTGCGGTCGAACACGACGCCCGGCAACCCGTAGCTCGGCGCTTCGGCCAGGCGCACGTTGCGCGGAATCACCGCGTCGAACACCTTGTCGCCGAAGTGCGCCTTCAATTGATCGGAGACTTGCTGCTGCAGTGTGATGCGCGGATCGAACATCACGCGCAGCAAGCCGATGATCTTCAGGTCGCGGTTCATGTTCGCGTGAACCTGCTTGATCGTGTTGACGAGGTCCGACAGCCCTTCCAGCGCGAAGTACTCGCACTGCATCGGGATCACGACGCCATGCGCCGCGCACAGCCCGTTCAGCGTCAGCAGCGACAGCGTCGGCGGGCAATCGATCAGCACGAAATCGTAGTCGTCGGCCACACGCTCGAGCGCGGCCTTCAGGCGGCGCTCGCGGTTGTCGATGCTGATCAGTTCGATCTCGGCGCCGGACAGCTCGCGGTTCGCGGGAAGCACGTCGTAAGTGACGCCCTCCGGACGTACACGTGCGTCGGCCACCGACACGCCGTCGACCAGCACTTCGTACACGGTCGCTTCGCAGGCGGCCTTGTCGATCCCGCTGCCCATCGTCGCGTTGCCCTGCGGGTCGAGATCGATCAACAGGACTCGTTGCTCCTGCGCTGCAAGGCTTGCGGCGAGATTGACCGATGTCGTCGTCTTGCCGACGCCCCCCTTCTGGTTCGCAACGCAGAAGATCTTTGCCATCGTTGGTGTGTTCCCTTTACCTTCAAACAAACGGCGCACTACCGCGCGCCTTCAATTCGCCTCGTCGACGGCCACTTCGAACAGATGCCGCTCTGCATCGAGCATCGGCACCGCCAGCCGGATCGTCTGCTTCACGCGGCTGCCTTCCGGCAACCGCGCAATCTCGTCATCCGGGTGAACGCCCTTCATCGCCCAGATCGACCCGCCCGGCGCGACCAGATGTCGAGCAAGTTTAACGAAGTCGGACAGGTCCGCGAAGGCGCGGGATACGATCATGTCGAATTTTTCCGGCACTTCGACACCCGGCTGCAGCGATTCGACCCGCCCGGTGACGACCGACAGGTTCGCGAGCTTCAGCTCCGCGCGCATCTGCGTCTGGAACGCAGACTTCTTCTGCACGATATCGTTCAGCGTGACCTGCCAGCCCGGCTCGACGATCGCCAGCACGATACCGGGCAGCCCGCCGCCCGAGCCGACGTCGAGCACGCGTGCCGACGTCCGGCCGCGCAGATGCGGGACGATGGAAAGCGAATCGAGGATGTGCTGAATCAGCATCTGCTTCGGGTCGCGGATCGCGGTCAGGTTGTAGACCGCGTTCCACTTGCCGAGCAGCGCGACATAGTCGAGCAGCTGGTTGCGTTGTGCATCCGTCAGCGTCAGGTCGAGTGCCGCCGTGCCTTCGACGAGCATCTGTTCCAGGACGTCCCGATTCACCGCCGGCGCGCGACGCGCCGTCATTGTTGCGTCGGGACGCTGCCGTCCCCCTGCTCCGCGGCTTCCGCGACCGTGCCGTTACGGCGGCCCAGGCCGCGACGCTTCAGATGCACCATCAGCAGCGAGATTGCCGCCGGCGTGACGCCGGAAATGCGCGACGCCTGCCCGATCGTTTCCGGACGGAACTCGTTGAGCTTCTGGCTTACCTCGAACGACAGGCCTCGAACGTCGCGGTAATCGATACCGTTCGGCAGGCGCGTGTTCTCGTTCGCGTCGTTGCGCTCGATCTCGGATGCCTGCCGCTCGATATAGCCCTGATACTTGATACCGATTTCGACCTGCTCCTTGATCTGCTCGAGCAGCACCGGATCGTCGGTCAACGGCTCCGCAGGGCCGCACTCGCCGCCCTTCAGCCCGCACACGCCGTCGTAGCCAACGCCCGGGCGGCGCAGCAGCTCGGCGAGGCTGTATTCGTGATCGATCGCCTTGCCGAGCAGCGCGGTCGCCTCTTCCGCAGGCAGCGTCTTCGGCGTCACCCACGTCGACTTCAGGCGTTCGGTTTCACGTGAAACAGCGTCGCGCTTCCGGCTGAAGGCATCCCAGCGGGCGTCGTCGACCAGTCCAAGCTCGCGGCCGATCTCGGTCAGGCGCATGTCGGCGTTGTCTTCGCGCAGGCTCAGACGATACTCGGCCCGGCTCGTGAACATCCGGTACGGCTCGGCCACGCCGCGCGTGACGAGATCGTCGACCAGCACACCGAGATAGGCTTGATCGCGACGCGGGCACCACGCGTCCTTTTCCTGCACGTAGCGGCCCGCATTGAGGCCGGCCAGCAGACCCTGTGCTGCCGCTTCCTCGTAGCCGGTCGTACCGTTGATCTGGCCCGCAAAGAACAACCCATTGATCGCCTTCGTCTCGAGCGACGCCTTCAGCGCGCGCGGGTCGAAATAGTCGTATTCGATCGCGTAACCGGGGCGCAGGATATGCGCGTTCTCGAGGCCGCGCATCGAATGCACGAGCTCGAGCTGGACGTCGAACGGCAGGCTGGTCGAGATCCCGTTCGGATAGAACTCGTTGGTCGTCAGCCCTTCCGGCTCGAGAAAGATCTGGTGCGATTCCTTCGACGCGAACCGGTGGATCTTGTCCTCGATCGACGGGCAATAGCGCGGCCCGACCCCTTCGATCACGCCTGTATACATGGGCGAACGATCGAGACCGCCGCGAATGATGTCGTGCGTGCGCTCGTTCGTATGCGTCACCCAGCACGGCAGCTGTTGCGGATGCTGCTCCGCGCGGCCCAGGAACGAGAACACGGGGATCGGATCGAGGTCGCCCGGCTGCTCGTCGAGCTTCGAAAAGTCGATCGTGCGACCGTCGATACGCGGCGGCGTACCGGTCTTCAGCCGGCCCTGCGGCAGCTTCAGCTCCTTCAGGCGCGACGACAGCGACACGGCCGCCGGATCGCCCGCGCGGCCGCCCGTGTAGTTGTTCAGGCCGACGTGAATCTTGCCGTCGAGGAACGTACCGGCCGTCAGCACGACTGCGCGAGCGCGGAAGCGGATGCCGATCTGCGTGACGGCGCCCACTACGCGGTCGCCTTCGACCATCAGGTCGTCGACGGCCTGCTGGAACAGCCACAGGTTCGGCTGATTTTCGAGCCGGTGGCGGATCGCGGCCTTGTACAGGATGCGATCGGCCTGCGCGCGTGTCGCGCGCACGGCCGGGCCCTTCGACGAATTGAGGATCCGGAACTGAATACCGCTTTCATCCGTCGCGGCGGCCATTGCGCCGCCCAACGCGTCGACTTCCTTGACCAGATGGCCCTTGCCAATGCCGCCGATCGACGGATTGCAGCTCATCTGCCCAAGCGTTTCGATGTTGTGGGTCAGCAGCAGTGTCTTTGCGCCCATACGGGCGGACGCCAGCGCGGCTTCCGTGCCGGCATGACCGCCACCGACGACGATGACGTCAAATTCTGTGGGAAAAAGCATGGTGGATTCCGTACGCAGAGCAGCGCACGAACCTATCTGAGAAATGTATGGGCCGAATTATAGCGGGTTCGCTTTTCACCCGAAGGCCGTCCGAATGGTAGGGTCTGTGCATTTCGGCGATTTTTTGCTGTGGCCGGGCGAATTTGGCGTGCCGGGCCGGCTTCGGCGGTGCTCACGACCGGCTAAATGCACATCACCGTGCCTGTGGCAAACCCGGTTAATCACCACGCCAGCATGCGCGGAACCGCTGATCTCACTGTCTGTGCCCCCGCAATCCACCGCCCGCGACGCCCTGTGCCCTCCTCCCCACAGCGTTTCCGATGGTTGTCCGGTGACTTGTCCACTGAAGCGCAACGCATCGGCGACCTGTGGAACAAGCCTGTGCGGCGCCGCACAGCGCTTCCGACTATTCCTGGGCGACTTATCCCCGGTCCCGAACCGGCGATGCTTCGACACCTTGCGATCTCGCCAAACAAAAACGGCGTGTTTCACGTGAAACACGCCGCTCGTTTCCCACCCACCACCCCAATAATCAAGCCGTCTTTTTCGCCAACCCAAGATATGTCTCGATCACACGCGGATTCCGGGCGAGCTCGGCCGCAGGCCCTTCCAGTGCAAACTCGCCCGTCTCCAGCACATAGCCGTAGTCGGAGATCTGCAGCGCCGCCCGTGCGTTCTGCTCGATCAGCAGCGTCGCCACGCCGGTACCGCGCAACGCGCTGATGATATGAAAGATCTCCTTCACGATCAGCGGCGCCAGCCCGAGGCTCGGCTCGTCGAGCATCAGCAGGTCGGGCTTGCCCATCAGCGCACGCCCGACTGCCAACATTTGTCGCTCGCCGCCCGACAGCGTGCCGGCCGCCTGCCTGCGGCGTTCCTTCAGCCGCGGAAACAGCGCGAACACGTGATCGAGCTGATCGAGGAAGTTCGCTTCCCCTGCCTGCTTGCGCCGATATGCGCCCAATACGAGGTTGTCCTCGACCGTCATCGTGCTGAACAGCTCGCGCTTCTCCGGTACGAGACACATCCCGCGCGCGACGCGCTGCTCGACCGGCAGTGCACCGACATCGTTGCCGCGATACACGACCGCGCCCGACGCGTGCCCCGTTATCGGCAGCGCGCCCATGATCGCGTTCAGCAGCGTCGATTTACCGGCCCCGTTCGGGCCGATCACGCTGACGATCTGCCCCGCCCGGACCTTGATGGCAGCACCGTGCAGCGCCTCCACCTTCCCGTACCGCACCGCCAGGCCGCGTACTTCGAGAATCGGCATCGTCGTGTCCGTCATCACTCCACCCCGCCTAGATACGCTTCGAGCACGGCCGGGTCCTGCTGCACATCCTGCGGCAGCCCTTCCGCGATCCGCGTACCGAACTCCATCACCACCAGCCGGTCGGTGAGGTTCATCACGAAATCCATGTCGTGTTCCACGAGCAACACGCTCATGCCTTCGGCCTTCAGCCGCCGCAGCAGGTCGGCGAGTTGCTGCTTTTCCTGGTAACGCAGACCGGCAGCCGGCTCGTCGAGCAGCAGCAACGTCGGATCGCAGCACAGCGCCCGTGCGATTTCGAGAATCCGCTGCTGGCCGAGTGCCAAGCTGCCCGCTTCGTCGTACATGTGCTTCTCGAGCCCGACGCGGCGGATCTGGCGCGCGGCTTCGGCCAGCAACTGCGCTTCCTCGCGCGCATTGAGCCGCGCGATGCTGCGCCACACGCCCGTATGGCCGCGCAGATGGGCGCCGATCGCGACGTTCTCGAGCACCGTCATCGCCGGCAACAGCTTCACGTGCTGGAACGTGCGACCGATGCCGCGGCGGACGACCTGACGCGACGTCAACCCGTCGATACGCTCGCCACGAAACGTGATCGCGCCGCCGGTCGGTTTCAGCACGCCGGTCACGAGGTTGAACGTGGTCGACTTGCCCGCGCCGTTCGGGCCGATCAGCCCAACGATCTGCCCCGCTTTCACGTCGAAGCTGACATCGTTGACGGCCACGAGCCCGCCGAACTGCTTGCGCGCGCCGTCGACGACGAGCAGCGGCTCGCCGGGCACGGGTTTCGCGCGCTGCGGCAGCGGATCCGCCTGCTCCGGCACATGCGCGCGCGGCCCGCGCGGGAACAGTCTCGCGACGAACGGCCATACGCCCTGGCGCGCGTACTGCAGCAGCAGCACCATCAGTACGCCGAACACGATGATCTCGAAGTTGCCTTCCGAACCGAGCAGCTTCGGCAGCAGCGTCTGCAGGTAGTCCTGCAGCACGGTGAGGATCGCCGCGCCGAGTACCGCGCCCCATACGTGCGACACGCCGCCCACCACCGCCATGAACAGGAATTCGATTCCGTGGTTCAGGCCGAACGGCGTCGGGTTCACCGCGCGCTGCAGGTGCGCGTACAGGAAGCCCGATACCGCCGCGAGCACGGCCGCGTAGACGAAGATCACCACGCGCATCCACGCGGTATTCACGCCCATCGCCTCGGCCATCACGCCGCCGCCGCGCAGCGCGCGGATCGCGCGGCCGGGCCGGCTGTTGAGCAGGTTCTGCACCGACACGATCGCGGCCAGCACCACGGCCCAGATCAGGAAATACAGGCTGCGGCCGCTTTCCAGCCGGATGCCGAACAGGTTCAGCGCCGGAATCCCGTTGATCCCGTCGTACTTGCCGAGCAGTTCGAGGTTGCCGAACAGATAGAACAGCGCGAGGCCCCACGCGATCGTACCGAGCGGCAGGAAGTGCCCGGACAGCCGCATCGTCACGGCGCCGAGCATGAGCGCGACGAGCGCCGTCAGCACGACGCCGACGATCAGCGCGAGCCACGGCGACACGCCGTACCGCGTCGTCAGGAACGCGGTCGCATACGCGCCGATGCCCACGAATGCGGCCTGCCCGAAGCTCGTCATCCCGCCGACGCCCGTCAGCAGCACGAGCCCGATCGCGACGATCGCATACAGGCCGATGTAGTTCAGCAGCGTGATCCAGTACTCGGGCACCTGTAGCGCGCCGGGCAGCACCGGCAACGCGAACAGCACGACGAGAAACAGCCAGAAGGTCTTGTTGCGTACCATCGTCTTCATCGCGTCACTCCTCTTCCTCTTCCGCATGCGGCGTCACGAAACTCCGCCACAGCAGCACCGGAATGATCAGCGTGAACACGATCACCTCCTTGTATGCGCTCGCCCAGAACGACGAATACGATTCGAGCACGCCGACGAGCAGCGAGCCGGCGGCCGCGAGCGGATAGCTGACGAGCCCGCCGATGATCGCGCCGACGAAGCCCTTCAGGCCGATCAGGAAGCCCGAGTCGTAGTAGATCGTCGTCAGCGGGCCGACGAGGATCCCCGACAGCACGCCGAGCCCTGCCGCGAACGTGAACGCGAGCCGCCCGGCTTCGGTCGTGCCGATGCCGACGAGCCGCGCACCGAGCCGGTTCACCGACGTCGCGCGCAGCGCCTTGCCGGCGATCGTGCGGCCGAAGTACACGTAGAGCGCGCCGATCAGCACGAGCGCCGTGACGACGACCAGGATGCTCTGCACCGATACCGTCATGCTGCCGATCACGAGCGACGCGTCCGAAAATCCGGCGGTGCGCGAGCCTTCCGCACCGAACATCACGAGGCCGAGGCCGACCATCGCGAAGTGGACGGCGACCGACACGATCAGCAGCAGCAGCGTCGTACCTTCGGCGATCGGCTGGTACACGAGCCGGTAGACGAACGGCCCCATCGGCACGACGATCGCGAGCGTCAGCGCGATCTGCGCGAGCATCGGCAACGGCTGCGCGGCAAAGCTGCGCGTGAGCGCGAACACCGCGAGCGGCAGCAGCACGTAGCGGCTCGCCAGCGTCGCGAGCGTGCGGCCGAGCGGGCGACGGCGTTCGCGATGGCGAATCAGGCCGCCGACTTCCAGCAGGAAGCACGCGATGCCCATCACGAACAGCAGCCAGCAGGTGGCGGGGAATTTCTGCGCCTGCAACGCGGCCAGCGTCAGCGCACCATAGGCGACGAATTCGCCCTGGGGAATGAAGATCACCCGCGTGACGGAAAACACCAGCACGAGCGCCAGCGACAACAATGCATAAATGGCGCCGGTCGTGATGCCGTCTTGCGCGAGGATCGCCGCAATCGAGAGATCCATACGTTTCGTGTATCGAGAGAATGCTGCGGAGAAACGAAAGGGGGAAAACGCTCGGGGCGCGCGCGAAGCGATCGGCACGTCGCGCGTCATGCGGCGGGCCCCGGCGGTTCCAGGCGGCACGGGTGCGGCCGTCAGGCGCGCGACCCCGCCGACGGCACAGGCGGCGCCGTTCGCGCCGCGTGTGCCGGTTTCACGTGATGCTTACTCGGCCTGCAACTTCCACTTGCCGTCGACGATCTGCACCATCACGCGCGCACGCGTGTCGAAGCCGTTGTGATCGGTCGCCGTCGTGTTGATCACGCCGTGCGAGACAGGCAGGTCCTTCACGCTTTCGAGCGACGCGCGCAGCGCTTCGCGGAACGCCTCGGTGCCCGGCTGACCCTTCTTCAGCGCTTCCGGGATCGCCCGCTGCAGCAGCAAGCCCGCATCCCACGCATGGCCACCGAACGTCGACAGCGAACCCGCGCCGTAGGCCTTCTCGTACGCGGCCTTGTAGCCGAGCGCCGGCTTCTTCACCGGATTCGAATCGGGCAACTGGTCGGTCACGAGCACGGGGCCGGCCGGCAGGATCTCGCCTTCGCAATCCTTGCCGCACACGCGCAGGAAATCGTTGTTCGCGACGCCGTGCGTCTGGTACACCTTACCCTTGTAGCCGCGCTCCTTCAGCGTCTTGGCCGGCAGTGCCGCAGGCGTGCCCGAGCCCGCGATCAGCACCGCATCCGGGTTCGAGCCCAGCAGCTTCAGCACCTGCCCCATCACCGACGCGTCGGTCCGGTTGTAGCGCTCGTTCGACACCAGCTTCAGTCCGTTCTTCGCGGCCGCCGCGTCGAACGTCTTGTACCAACTGTCGCCGTACGCATCGGCGAAGCCGATGAAACCGACCGTCTTCACGCCGTGCTTCGCCATGTAGCCGGCGATCGCGTCGGCCATCAGCTGATCGTTCTGCGGCACCTTGAACATCCACGCGCGCTTCGCGTCCATCGGCGCGATGATCTGCGCGCTCGCCGCAAGCGAAATCGCCGGCGTCTTGCCCTGCGACACGGGATCGAGCATCGCGAGCGAGTTCGGCGTGACGGAGGAGCCGATGATCGCGTCGACGTGGTCCTCGTCGATCAGCTTGCGCACGTTCTGCACCGCGCGGCTCGTGTCGGACGCGTCGTCGAGCACGATGTACTGCACGCTCTTGCCCGCGATTTCCTTCGGCAGCAGCGCGATCGTGTTCTTTTCCGGAATCCCGAGCGAGGCGGCCGGGCCCGTCGCCGACAGCGTCACGCCGATCTTGACCTGCGCCGACGCCGTGGCCGCCGCACACACGAGGCCCGCGGCAAGCATGGCCTCCATCCATCGATTCATCTTCATTTACGTTGTCTCCAAACGCTGCTCGAAAAAACCACGGGTCGCTCGGGCGGCTCCCGGTCCCCAGAAACAGTTAATATCTTAATTATCCGATCCACCTGCGCCCATGCTCGTTTTCCCGCGACGCCGCACCCATGCGCCGCATGCCGGCCGAAATGGTCATTCGGCCATCACGATGCGCAGCAGCAATGTCGTCAGGATGAAGAAGGCGAATAAAGGCGGGATCGCGCGGAAAATCGGTGCGTGCGCAACGGTGGCGGAAACGGCCGCCGTACCGGCCCGATGCGGCCCGGTACGCGCGCGACGAAACGTCGGAAAACCGGCGGCTCATGACGATGCGGATACGGATGCGAGCACAACGACCGCCGGGGCGCGCATACAGGCCGCAGGACGGCTCGGGAATGCCGCGACGCCCCGTCGCGCACCCGATGACGAACGAGCGGCGCCCGCCGCCTCTCCTGCCCCGATCCACCGCGCTGCGCTGCTCATCCAACCGTACTCCCTCTTCTGCATTGTGCTTGTAGGAGAACTGCCGACCGATTTTCCCGACCGCACGGTCGGCGAAAGCCGAGTGTAACGGACGCCTTTCGCGCACGCCAACCGGGTAAGCCCGAAGCGCCTGTGCAGGATTGCGCATCGTCCGTGAACGATCGCGAAAGGGGAAAACGGGGGGACGCGGCGAAGCGCGGAAAGACGCGGTGCGAATGCAAACGCGGAAGATGACCGTCACGCGGGCCGATGCACCATCGATGGAATCCGTGCACGCAAATGAAAAAGCGCTGTTGGATTCCGTCCAACAGCGCTTTGGGGTCCGGGCACTTTGTGCCTCGATTGTCTCCTCGTTCTCCACCTGCAAATTCGTTTCGCGGTGCATCAGAACTAAGGTGAATCTTAAAGAGGCTTAAGCACCACGACAACTTAGCATTTACCCCTATGGTGCATTGCCGCACGAAAATGGGGCACCAGTCTGCCGCGCGGCGCCGGCCCGAACCTGCCGCGACGCCCTTGCCGGGCGTGCCGGATGGTGCTTCGCATCAACGCGCGGCGACGCGCACGGCGTGCTCACGACGACGCTCTCAACGGCTTGATCCGCGCGACCATCTCGCCGACGATGCCACGCCGGAAGGCCAGCACGCATGCGATGAAGATCAGCCCGGTGACGATCGTCGCCGATTCGCCGAGCGAATGGAACCACGCGACGCCCGTCGTCGACGCGAGCCATTCGCCGATGTCGCCGAGCCGGTCTTCCAGCGCCACGATCAGCGCGGCGCCCAGCAGCGGCCCGAACAGCGTGCCCATCCCGCCGACGAGCGTCATCAGCACGACGAGGCCCGACATCGTCCAGTACGCGTCCGACAGCGTCTCGAAGCCGAGCACGAGCACCTTCAGCGAGCCGGCCAGCCCCGCGAGCGCGGCCGACAGGATGAACGCGAGCAGCTTGAAGCGGTCGGTGTCGTAGCCGAGCGAGATCGCGCGCGCTTCGTTCTCCTTGATGGCGACGAGCACCTGGCCGAACGGCGAATGGACGACCCGCACGATGAACGCGCACGCGGCGACGACCACCGCCAGCACGACGTAGTACAGCGCGACGTCGTTCGACAGGTCGAGCAGCCCGAACAGGCGGCCGCGCGGCACGCCCTGCAGGCCGTCCTCGCCGTGCGTGAACGGCGCCTGCAGATAGATGAAGTAGACCATCTGCGCGAACGCGAGCGTGATCATCGCGAAGTAGATGCCCTGCCGGCGGATCGCGAACAGCCCGACGACGAGCCCGAGCAGCGTCGCGCCGACGGTGCCGGCCAGCACGCCGAGCTCCGGCGTGAAACCGAGCGTCTGCATCGAATAGCCGGTCGCATAACCGGCCGTCGCGAGGAACATCGCATGGCCGAACGACAGCAGCCCCGTATAGCCGATCAGCAGGTTGAACGCGGCCGCGAACAGCGCGAAGGCGAGCACCTTCATCACGAACACCGGATACGCGCCGATGAACGGCGCGGCGAGCAGTGCGGCGAGCAGCACGCCGTAGAGCACTTTTCTCTGCATCATTTTTCCTTGCCGAAGAGGCCCGCCGGGCGGAACAGCAGCACGATCGCCATGATCACGAACACGACGGTGGCCGACGCTTCGGGATAGAACACGCGCGTGAAGCCCTCGATCACGCCCAGCAGCAGGCCCGTGACGATCGAGCCGAGGATCGAGCCCATCCCGCCGATCACGACCACCGCGAACACGGTGATGATCATCGGCTGGCCCATCAGCGGCGACACCTGGATCACGGGCGCGGCCAGCACGCCCGCGAACGCGGCGAGCGCGACGCCGAAGCCGTAGGTGAGCGTGATCATCATCGGCACGTTCACGCCGAACGCCTCGACGAGCTTCGGGTTCTCGGTGCCCGCGCGCAGGTACGCGCCGAGCCGCGTCTTCTCGATCACGAACCACGTCGCGAGGCACACCGCGAGCGACGCGACGACGACCCACGCGCGATAGTTCGGCAGGAACATGAAACCGAGGTTCGTCGCACCGGACAACTGCGACGGCACGTCGTACGGCTGGCCGGACGACCCGTAGATCGACCGGAACACGCCTTCGACGACCAGCGTGAGGCCGAACGTGAGCAGCAGCCCGTACAGGTGATCGAGCTTGTACAGCCAGCGCAGCATCGAGCGTTCGATCGCGATCCCGAACGCGCCGACGAGCACCGGCGCCAGCACGAGCATCGCCCAGTACGGCAGCCCGAAATACGACAGGCCCATCCACGCGAGCATCGCGCCCAGCATGAACAGCGCGCCGTGCGCGAAGTTGATCACGTTGAGCAGCCCGAAGATCACCGCGAGCCCGAGGCTCAGGATCGCGTAGAACGAGCCGTTGACGAGCCCGAGCAGCAACTGGCTCAGCATCGCCGGCAACGGAATGCCAAAGATGTCCATCGACTTAGCCGTCAGAATGAGTTTCGTTGCGTGCGCAACGTCCATGCGTCGCGCACGCGGGCGGCGCAGCGGGCACGTCGCCGCAGCCGCCACCGTGCGGCGCGCCCGTGCGCGCCGCTACGCGATGCTTACTTCCACAACGCGCAACGCGTTTCCTGCTTGGTGCCGAACGCCTGTTCGCCCGGAATCGTCGCGAGCACCTTGTAGTAGTCCCACGGCTCCTTCGATTCCGACGGCTTCTTGACTTCCATCAGGTACATGTCGTGGATCATGCTGCCGTCCTGGCGGATATAGCCCTTCGCGTAGAAGTCGCTGATCTTGATCTTCTTCAGCTCGGCCATCACCTTGTCGGAGTCGGTCGTACCGGCGGCCTGCACGGCCTTCAGGTACGTCGTCACCGACGAGTAGTCGGCCGCCTGCAGGCTCGACGGCATCTTCTTCATCTTGCCGAAGTAGCGCTGCGCCCACTGGCGCGACGCCGCGTCGCGATTCCAGTACCAGCTGTCGGTCAGCACGAGGCCCTGCGTCGTTTCGAGGCCGAGGCTGTGCACGTCGTCGATGAACATCAGCAGCGCGGCGAGCTTCATCGACTTCGTGATGCCGAATTCCTTCGCGGCCTTGATCGAGTTGATCGTGTCGCCGCCCGCGTTCGCGAGGCCGAGGATCTGCGCCTTCGACGATTGCGCCTGCAGCAGGAACGACGAGAAATCCGACGCGGACAGCGGGTGACGCACCGCGCCGAGCACCTGCCCGCCGTTCGCCTTCACGACGTCCGACGTGTTCTTCTCGAGCGCCTTGCCGAACGCGTAGTCGGCCGTCAGGAAGAACCAGCTCTTGCCGCCCTGCTTCACCACCGCCGAACCGGTGCCCTTCGCGAGCGCCATCGTGTCGTACGCGTAGTGGACCGTGTACGGCGTGCACTGCTCGTTGGTCAGCGTGTCGGCGCCCGCGCCGATGTTGATGTAGACCTTCTTCTTCTCGGCCGCGACCTGGTTCATCGACAGCGCGGTGGCCGAGTTCGTGCCGCCGACCAGCAGGTCGAGCCCGCCGCGGTCCATCCATTCGCGCGCCTTCGACGCGGCGATGTCGGCCTTGTTCTGGTGGTCGGCGTAGACGACCTCGATCGGCTTGCCGAGCACCTTGCCGCCGAAGTCCGCGACCGCCATGCGGATCGCCTCGAGACCGCCCTGCCCGTCGATATCCGCGTAAAGCCCCGACATGTCGGTGATGAAGCCGATCTTCACGGTATCCGCCGCGTGGGCGGCGCCGGCGGTGAACGCGGCGGCCGCGAGCGCGAGACAGGCCTGTGCGAGGGTCTTCATTTTCATTGACGTCTCCTGTTGTTCTGATGCGTTGTGGTTGTTCGAGAGCCGCCACGGCTAGCGGCAACGGAAACGGGGCGGCGTCACACGCCGAGCAGGTCGTGCAGGATCGGCATCTTGCCTTCCAGTTCGGATGCACGGAAATGCTCGACGATGCGGCCGTGCTCCATCACGTAGAAGCGGTCGGCGAGCGGCGCGGCGAAGCGGAAATTCTGTTCGACCATCACGATCGTGTAGCCGCGCGCCTTCAGCGCGACGATCATCCGTGCGAGCGCCTGCACGATCACCGGCGCCAGGCCTTCGGAGATCTCGTCGAGCAGCAGCAGGTTCGCGCCGGTGCGCAGGATCCGCGCGACCGCGAGCATCTGCTGCTCGCCGCCCGACAGCCGCGTGCCCTGGCTCTGCCGGCGCGACGCGAGGTTCGGGAACATCGCGTAGATCTCGTCGAGCGACATCGCGTGCTCGTGCGGCCCGATCAGCGGCGGCAGCATCAGGTTCTCCTCGCACGACAGGCTCGAGAAGATTCCGCGCTCCTCCGGGCAGTAGCCGATGCCGTAATGGGCGATGCGGTGCGTCGCGAGGCCGATCGTCTCGTGGCCCGCGACCTTGATCGACCCGCTGCGACGGCCCGTGAGGCCCATGATCGCGCGCAGCGTCGTCGTGCGACCCGCGCCGTTGCGGCCGAGCAGCGTGACGACCTCGCCGCGATGCACGGTCAGGTCGACGCCGTGCAGGATGTGGGATTCCCCGTACCAGGCCTCCAGGCCCGTGATCTCCAGCGCAGGCGTACCGCTCTCGACGCCGCTCAATTCGCGTTCCTCCCGTTCGCTGTGCTTCATGCGTGCGCCCCCGCGAGCGCTGCATCGGCGCTGCCCATGTAGGCCTCGATGACGAGCGGATTCTTCGACACTTCCGCATACGAGCCTTCGGCCAGCACCTCGCCGCGTTGCAGGACGGTGATCGTGTCGGAGATCCCCGCGATCACGTTCATGTTGTGTTCCACCATCAGGATCGTGCGGCCGCTCGCGACCTTCTTGATCAGCGCGGTCACGCGGTCGACGTCCTCGTGGCCCATCCCCTGCGTGGGCTCGTCGAGCAGCATCAGTTCGGGCTCCATCGCGAGCGTCGTCGCGATCTCGAGCGCGCGCTTGCGGCCGTAGGCGAGTTCCACGGTCGGCACGTGCGCGAAATCGGTGAGGCCGACCTGCGTGAGCAGATCCATCGCGCGATCGTCGAGCCGCTTCAGCGTGCGTTCGCTGCGCCAGAAATGGAATTCGGTGCCGAGTGCCCGCTGCAGACCGATGCGCACGTTCTGCAGCGCGCTCAGGTGCGGGAACACGGCCGAGATCTGGAACGAGCGGATGATGCCGCGCCGCGCGACCTGCGCGGGCCGCTCGTCGGTGATGTCGATGCCGTTGAAGACGATCTGGCCGGCCGTCGGCGTCAGAAATTTGGTGAGGAGGTTGAAACAGGTGGTCTTGCCCGCGCCGTTCGGCCCGATCAATGCGTGGATCGCACCGCGCCGCACACGCAGGTTGACGCCGTTCACGGCGGTGAAGCCCCTGAATTCCTTCGTCAGTCCGCGTGTTTCCAGAATCGTGTCGCCGAGAATCATGTTCCCTTCCGTACGAAGTCAGGCGAAGCACCGGGAAGCCTGGCGCAAGCGGCCGCGAACGGGTCAGCGGATCAGCGGGCTGCCCCCGGGCGCCGTGGTACGCCTCGAGGGTGGTCTCCCGCGCCGACGCGTATGCACATTGCGCAACATTGTCGCGCCGTTGGTGCAGTGCAATCATCGGGATTTGCACTTATAGGGATGGCCGCCTTGTCGGACGCGGCTGCGCACGGTTTTCACCGCGTTTTTTTGATACGTGCATCATCACGCGTTGACCGGTTGCAGGACGTGGCACGCACATGCCGAAAAAAAGCCGCGCGACGGCGCGGCTTGCACGGATCTTGCCGTTCGAGCGAAAGCGACGGCAGCTTGTTTCGCATATCGAATCAGCGGGCAGTCGCATGACGGCCCGCCGGCGCGCGTGTCAGCGGGCCGTCATGCTGCCGTCACCGCGGCCTCGGTGCGCACCGGCGTCGTTTCGCGCGCCGCACGGCGGTCGGCACGAATCATGTCGCTCGCGCGCTCGGCGATCATCAGCGTCGGCGAATTGGTGTTGCCCGACGTGATGAACGGCATCACCGACGCATCGACGATCCGCAACCCGGCGATGCCGCGCACCCGCAGCCGGCTGTCGACTACCGCGCGCTCGTCGTCGACGCGCCCCATCCGGCAGGTGCCGACCGGGTGGAAGATCGTCGTGCCGACGGCGCCGGCCGCATCGATCAGGTCGGCCTCGGTCCGGTACTGCGGGCCCGGCAGGACTTCCTCGGGACGATAGCGCGCGAGCGCCGGCGCGGACGCGATCCGGCGCGTGAGGCGCAGCGCGTTCGCGGCGACGTGCCGATCGTGATCGGTCGACAGATAGTTCGGCGCGATCGCCGGTGCGCTGCCCGGATCGGCGCTCGTGACGTGCACGCTGCCGCGCGACGTCGGCCGCAAATGGCAGACCGACGCCGTGAAGGCGTTGAAGCCGTGCAGCGGCTCGCCGAAGCGTTCGAGCGACAGCGGCTGCACGTGGTACTGGAGATCGGGGCGCGTGAGTGCGGGATCGTCCGGGTCCGATTTCGCGAATGCGCCCAGTTGCGACGGCGCCATCGACATCGGCCCGCGCTGCAGCAGCGCATATTCGGCGCCGATCATCAGCTTGCCCCACCAGTGCGCGGACAGCGTGTTGAGCGTGCGCACGCCGTCGACGCGAAACGCCATCCGCAATTGCAGGTGGTCCTGCAGGTTTTCGCCGACGCCCGGCAGATCCTGCACGACGTCGATGCCGAGCGCCTGCAGCCGCCGGCCGTCGCCGATGCCCGACAGTTCGAGCAGTTGCGGCGAATTCACCGCGCCCGACGTCAGCAGCACTTCCGCCCGCGCCCGCGCGACGTAATCGGCGCCGCCGCCGCGGTACTCGACGCCGACCGCGCGCCGCCCGTCGAAGATCACGCGCTGCGCGTGCGCGCCGGTGATCACGGTCAGGTTCGGGCGCGCCATCGCGGGCCGCAGGAACGCCTTCGCCGTATTCCAGCGCACGCCGCGCTTCTGGTTCACTTCGAAGTAACCGACCCCGGCGTTGTCGCCGCGGTTGAAGTCGTCGGTGGCGGGGATGCCCGTCTGCTGCGCGGCCTGCGCGAACGATTCGAGGATCTCCCAGCGCAGCCGCTGCTTCTCGACGCGCCAGTAGCCGCCCGCGCCGTGCGCGTCGCTCGCGCCCGCATGGTGATCCTCGCTGCGCTTGAAGATCGGCAGCACGCTGTCCCACGACCAGCCGGCGTCGCCGGTTTCCTGTGCCCAGTTGTCGTAGTCCTCGCGCTGGCCGCGCATGTAGATCATCCCGTTGATCGACGAGCAGCCGCCGAGCACGCGGCCGCGCGGATACGACAGTGCGCGGCCGTTGAGCGCCGCTTCGGGCTGCGTCTTGTACAGCCAGTCGGTGCGCGGGTTGCCGATGCAGTACAGATAGCCGACCGGGATATGAATCCAGTGATAGTCGTCCTTGCCGCCCGCTTCGAGGAGCAGCACGCTGATATCGGGATCCTCGGTCAGGCGGTTCGCGAGCACGCAGCCTGCGGTGCCCGCGCCGACGATCACGTAGTCGAATTCGCCTTCGAGCGTGCGTTGAGTAGTAGTCACTGCTTGTCTCCTGTCGACCAGCGTTAGCGCTTTAGCGCTTACGCTGGTCCCATGGCGTGGCTGGATGGAGTTGGCGCTTCAGCGCCTACTCCATCCCCACGGCGGTCGACCAGCGTTAGCGCTTTAGCGCTTACGCTGGTCCCATGGCGTGGCTGGACGGAGTCAGCACTCCAACGCCTACTCCATCCCCACGGCGGTCGACCCGAGTTAGTGCTTCAACCCTTACCCGGCCCCCACGACATGGCTGGACGAAGTCAGCGCTTCAGCGCTTACTGCGCTCCATGCAAACCTCTTTGTTGTGCACCGCGCGGCGCAATACCGCGCGCATTTTCAGCATAGTGCGTCGCGTCGCGCCGCGCCTGCGGCCTGCGCGCCACGACCCGATGAAGCGTACTCCCGCGCCCGGCCGCCGATCCAATGAGTTATGCTGAACTGCGTTATAAGCCGCGCTCATATCACGACGATGGATCTCACCCTGCTCCGCGCGTTCGCGACGGTCGCGCGCGAAGGCAACCTGACGCGCGCGGCCGCGCAACTGCACCTGACGCAACCGGCCGTCAGCCTCCAGATCAAGCATCTGCAGGAAACGCTCGGCGTCGCGCTGTTCACGCGCACGTCGCGCGGGCTCGCGCTCACGCGCGACGGCCAGACGCTGCTGCCGCATGCGGAACGCGCGCTCGCCGCGGCCGCCGACGTGCAGCGCGCCGCCACCGCGCTGCGGCACGAGGTGCGCGGCCGGCTGCGGATCGGCACGATTCTCGACCCGGAGTTCCTGCGGCTCGGCGGCTTCCTGTGCGCGCTGGTCGAGACCCATCCGCAGATCGAGACCGCGCTGCGCCACGGGATGTCGGGCTGGGTGATCGAACAGGTGCGCGCGCAGGCGCTCGACGTCGGCTACTACATCGGCCGGCCGGGCGAGGACGATCCGCTCGACGGCGCGTTGTTCCACACCCTCGCGCTCACGCATTTCGAGTACCGCGTGCTCGCGCCGGCCGGCTGGAAGGAGCGCGTGCAGCGCGCGCACGACTGGCGCGCGCTCGCCGCGCTGCCGTGGATCTGGACGCCGCCGGCGTCCGCGCACCACCGGCTGCTGTCGCGGCGTTTCGCGGACGCCGGCGCGCAGCCGGTGAAGGTCGCCGAGGTCGATCAGGAGCAATCGATGCTCGACCTCGTCAAATCGGGGATCGGGTTGACGCTCGCGCGCGATTCGACCGCGCTGGCCGAAGCGCACGCGCATGCGCTGACGATCGTCGAGCGCGTGACGGTGCCGACCGAACTGACGTTCGTGACGCTCGCCGAGCGGCGCGACGAACCGGCGATCGCGGCCGCGCTGCGGCTGATCGAAGCGCAGTGGGCGATATGAGCGTGGCTGATGTCGATGCGGCCGGTCGCGCGGCGGGTTTCGGTGCCCGACGCATTCCGCGGATCGCCGTTGCGGATCGATCGCCCGCCCCGCGTCGTGTCGCCGCGTGCCGTCCGCTCGTCACGCCACCATCGCAGGCTTTTTGCTAGATTGTGCGTTCGCACACCGCGAGACCCCGATTGAAGGAGACCCGCATGGCCCGCAACATCGAGATCAAAGCCCGCGCCCGTGAATTCGACCGGCTGCGCGAACAGGCGGCTCAGCTCGCGACCGAAGCGCCGTTGTTCTATCGCCAGCAGGATTTCTTCTACGACGTGCCGCGCGGCCGGCTGAAGCTGCGCCGCTTCGAGGACGGCACGCCGGCCGAGCTGATCTTCTATCAGCGCGACGATCGCGACGGCCCGAAGGCGTCGTACTACACGCGCAGCCCGGTGACGAACCCCGATGCGATGCATTCGCTGCTCGCGACCGCGCTGACCACGCGCGGGATCGTGACGAAGGAACGGCACGTGTACCTCGCGGGCCGCACGCGCATCCACCTCGACCGCGTCGACGGCCTCGGCGACTTCATCGAACTCGAAGTCGTGCTCGGCCCGGACGACGACGAAGCCGGCGGCGAAGCCGAAGCGCACGAGGTGTTCGCGAAGCTCGGCGTGGCGCAGGACGATCTCGTCGCGGTCGCGTACGTCGATCTGCTGAACGCCGACACCCACCCCGAAACGGCCTGATCCGGCCCCGTCGAGGGCGCCCCGCGCGGGCCGCCCTCGCCGCCGGCGCCGCGGCCCCTTCCCGTCACGCGGCGCCGGGCGCCAGATGCGCGAGCGGTAGCGCGCCGTTGCGCTTGAAGGTCGTCAGCACGATGTTCGAGCGCACGCTGTCGACGCCCGGCACACGCATCAGCTTCTTCATCACAAACTGCGACAGCGCGTTGAGATCCGGCGCGACGATCCGCAGCAGGTAGTCGGCATCGCCCACCACCGCATGGCATTCGAGCACTTCCGGCAGCACGTCGATCTGCTGCTGGAATTGCTCGATGATCGAATCGCCGTGATGCTTGAGCTTCAGGCTCGTGAACGCGGTCACGCCGAGCCCGAGCTTTTCGGGCCGCAGCATCACGCGGTAGCCTTCGATCACGCCGGCCGCCTCGAGCCGCTGCAGCCGCCGGCCGATCTGCGACGGCGACAGCGGCACCTCCTCGCCCAACTGCTGATGGGTCGCGCGACCGAAGCGCTGCAGCACGTCCAGCAGCGCGAGATCGAAGTGATCGAGTTCCAGCATGAGTATTCTCCGCATTGATTCTTGATTTAATGCACGATTATCGCATTATCGAGCAATTCAACGCCAACTATGCGCCCAATCCGCGCGCAGCCCGCTCTACACTTGCATGATCTCAACCCCAGCGTGCAGAGCCTGATCATGTCCACCGTCGTCACCGCGAAACTGCAGGAGCAGTTCGACGCGGGCCTCGAAACCCGCGCCGATTTCACCATCGACCAGCCGCTTCAGCGCTACGGCCAGGTCGACCACGCGGTGTGGAAGCAGCTCTATGCACGCCAGTCGACCCTGCTGCGCGGTCGCGCGTGCGATGCATTCGTCGCCGGGCTCGGCAAGATCGAACTGCCGGCCGATCGCGTGCCGTCGTTCGCCGACGTGAACCGCCAGTTGAAGCCCGTGACCGGCTGGGAAATCGTGGCGGTGCCGGGCCTCGTGCCCGACCGCGTGTTCTTCGAGCACCTCGCGAACCGGCGTTTTCCCGTCACCTGGTGGATGCGCCGTCCCGACCAGCTCGACTACCTGCAGGAACCCGACTGCTTCCACGACCTGTTCGGCCACGTGCCGCTGCTGATCGATCCGGTGTTCGCCGACTACATGCAGGCGTATGGCCGCACCGCGCTCGCGGTCGCCGACGACGAAGCGGCGCTGGCGCGGCTCGCTCGCCTCTATTGGTATACGGTGGAATTCGGGCTGATCCGCGACCCGCGCGGGGTCGACGGGCTGTCGATCTACGGCGCCGGGATCGTATCGAGCAAGGGCGAAAGTCTGTACAGCCTCGAAAGCGCGGCGCCGAACCGGCTCGGGTTCGACCTCGAGCGCGTGATGCGCACGCAGTACCGGATCGACACGTTCCAGAAGACCTACTTCGTGATCGACGATTTCGCGCAGCTGTTCGCGCTCGCCGACGTCGACGGCCGCGCACTGGCCAGCCGGCTCGCGGCGCTGCCCGAATTTCCGGCCGGCGCGGTGCTCGAGACCGACCGCGTGCTGCATCGCGGCACGGGCGAGGGTTGGCCGGACGACGACGACGCGTGATGCGCCGGGCGCCGCGGCGCCCGCCGGTTGCCCGTCGCCGGCTGCCCGTCGCCGGCCGCCCGTCGCCCTTCCCGCAACTATGAAACAATGAACGACGCCGGCTTCGCCGCGCGGCGCAGCCGCGGGCGGACGCCGTTACCGAACGAGAGGTGCAAGATGATTCACAAGCTCACATCCGAAGAACGCAAGACCCGGCTCGAAGGCCTGCCGCTCTGGACGGCCGTGCCGGGCCGCGACGCGATCCAGCGCCGCCTGCGCTTCGCCGATTTCAACGAGGCATTCGGCTTCATGACGCGTGTCGCGATCAAGGCGCAGGAGATGAATCACCATCCGGAATGGTTCAACGTATACAACCGCGTCGACGTCACGCTGTCGACCCACGACGCCGACGGGCTGACCGAACGCGACATCGAACTCGCGCGGTTCATCGACGGCGCCGCCGCGCACGCGCAACCGGGCGCCTGAGTATCGCCTCTACCGCCGCGCGTCCTTTCGATGCGCGGCGCGTCAACTTTTCATTTCGCTAAACGTTTTCTAGGATGTACTCAGCGAAAGCCTTCAGCTTTCCAAGCCATCCTTAAGGCGCACGTAAGTCTCGTACGCTTTCCGCGCCTTGGGGTCCAAACCTTCCAGTTGCAGCGCGCTTTCGCGCTGTACAATCAGCAGCGCATACGGCTTGGAGAGCGCGCTGGCCTCTTCGCAGAGTTTGAGTTCGTCGCCGCTCGACGGCGAGCGGGCGCGCCAGAAATTGATCGCGGCTTCTAGGTCGTGGATCGAAATATCGGACATGATTGGATCTAATCGTTCGCTGGCCGCCATGCTTGATGTCAGGCGATGCGGCGTCCCTGTGGAAACGGCTTCGTGCTGTCCGCGTGCCTGAACCGCCAACCCATTGTACTTGAGCGAACTTCATGCGACTCCTTCTGATCGAAGACGACCGCCCCATCGCACGCGGTATCCAGAGCAGCCTCGAGCAGGCTGGCTTCACCGTCGACATGGTGCATGACGGCATTTTTGCCGAGCAGGCGCTGGCACAGAACCGCCACGAACTCGTGATCCTCGACCTCGGCCTGCCGGGCATCGACGGGATGACGCTGCTCACGCGCTTTCGCCAGACCAACCGCCACACGCCCGTGATCGTGCTGACCGCGCGCGACGAGCTGAACGATCGGATCCAGGGCCTGAACTCCGGCGCCGACGACTACATGCTCAAGCCGTTCGAGCCGGCCGAGCTCGAAGCGCGCATCCGCGCGGTGATGCGCCGCAGCGGCCCGCACAGCGACATGCCGCGTCCGGAAGTGTCGCTCGGCGGCGTCCGCCTGTCGGGCGTCGACCGCCGCATCTTCAACGACGACAAGCCGCTCGAACTGTCGCCGCGCGAATTCGCGGTGCTCGAGATGCTGCTGCTGCGTCACGGCCGTGTCGTCAGCAAGGCCCAGTTGCAGGATCACCTCACGCACTTCGGCGGCGATCTCGGCGACACCGCGATCGAAGTCTACGTGCACCGCGTACGCAAGAAACTCGAACAGTGCCGGGTCGAAATCGTCACGGTGCGCGGCTTCGGCTACCTGCTGCAGGAAATCCGCCAGACGGCGAGCGTCTGAGCGACGCCGCGCGCCGGCCGGCCACATGCCGCCGGCGCATGCGCGCTGCTCCGCGTCGCCGCTCCCGGCGCACGACCGCGCCGCTCCCGGTGAGCGGCGCTTATCCATTTGCCCGTCGAAATGTCCCCTGATCCGGCTGTGACCACCAGCCTGCGCCGCTCGCTGCTCCGGCGCCTCGCCGCGCCGCTGTCGATGCTCGCGCTGATGAGCGGCCTGATCGCCTACTGGCTCGCGTGGCAATACACGCAGCACGTGATCGACCGCTCGCTCGCCGATCTCGCGACCGCCATCTCCAAACAGATCCAGATCGCCGGCCCCGACGCGCCGTTCACGGTGCCGCCGCTCGCGCAGGCGATGTTCTCCGATCCGGCCGAAGCGCTGATCTACCGGATCAGCGACGGCGAGCAGGAACTCGCCGGCGATCCGAAGCTGCCGCTGCAGGGCATCAACGTGCGCCGCATGCATCATGCGTACGTGTTCGAGGCCGAATACGACAACCGCGCGGTGCGGGTCGCACAGGTGCGCGTCGACAACGTCGAAGGCGGCCGGCCGATGGTCGTCGAAGTCGCGCAGCCGGTGCGGCACCGCTACCGGATCGCGGCCGAATTCCTCGTCGCGATCATGATGCCGCTGCTGCTGTTGCTGCTCGCGGGCTGGGGCATCGTGTGGCGCGTCGTGAACCAGCAACTGGGCCCGCTCACGCATCTGGCCGATTCGCTGAACCGGCAGACCCACACGTCGCTGGAACCGGTCGACGAAACCGACGTGCCGCTGGAGATCCGGCCGCTGACGAGCGCGATGAACGCGCTGCTCGGCCGTCTGAAGACCGCGCTCGACGCGCAGCGCAAGTTCATCGCCGATGCCGCCCACCAGTTGCGCACGCCGCTCACCGCGGTGAAGCTGCATGCCGAGCAGGCGGTGGTCGCGCGCGATCCGCACCAGACCTTCGCCGCGGTGCGCGAGCTGCGCGCGGCCGCGGACCGCGCGGTGCGGCTGTCCAACCAGTTGCTGTCGCTCGCGCGTGCCGAGCCGGGCGAACAGGCCGCGCGCTTCGTCGACGTCGATCTCGCGGCGATGGCGTTCGAGACGGGCGCCGAATGGGTGCCGCGCGCGCTCGCGTCGCATGTCGACCTCGGCTTCCAGCGCAGCGACGACGCGGGCGACGACGAGACGCTGATCGTGCGCGGCAACCCCGTGCTGCTGCGCGAGGTGATCGCGAACCTGCTCGACAATGCGCTGAAGTACGTGCCGCTCGCGCGGCCGGACGGCGCGCGGATCACGGTAAACGTCGCGCGCGCCGCGCTCGAGGACAGCCAGCCTGCCGCCGAGATCGTCGTCGAGGACAACGGCCCCGGCGTGCCCGCGAACCAGCAGGCCGACCTGTTCAAGCGCTTCTTCCGCGGCGACGCGCAAAGCGGCAACGGCGTCGAAACGGGCGCCGGGCTGGGGCTCGCGATCGTGCACGACATCATCGCGATGCACGGCGGCACCGTGTCGTACGAGGATGCACCGGAAGGCGGCTCGCGCTTCGTGGTGAGGGTGCCGCTCGCCGCGCGCACGGAGAAGCCGGCCGGCGAAACGCCGGCTGCGGCGCCGACGCACTGAGCGATTCGCGGCGGGCGGCCGTCGGCCCGTCGACCGGGCGGCCCGCCGGAGAACGAAAGCGAACGACGGCCCGCTACGACGCGCCAACCGTCGGCCGAAACGACAGCGGCAGCGCGAAATGCGCTGCCGCCTGCGTCACTTCCGGTTCTTCTTGTCCTTCGAACCGGACGCGGATTTGCCGTCCTTCTTGTCCTTCTTCTTTTTCTTCTTCCCGCCTTCGTCGGACGTCGCGAGCAACGTGCCGCGGCACGACTCCGCCCCGCAGTGGCACGCGTATTCGCGCTTGAGCTTCTTCGTCAGCTTCGCGTCGATCACGAGGCCGTAGTCGTAGAACAGCTCCTCTTCCGGCGCGATGTCGCGCAGCGCGTGGATGTACACGCGGCCCTTGACTTCCTCGGCTTCGCAGTTCGGCGCGCACGAATGGTTGATCCAGCGCGCGCTGTTGCCGTCGATCTTGCCGTCGATCACGCCGCCTTCGTCGAGTGCGAAGTAGAACGTATGATTCGGCTCGCTCGGGTCGTGCGGATGACGACGCAGCGCTTCCTTCCACGAGATTCGCTCGCCCTTGTATTCCACTACGCGCTCGCCGGCCTTGATCGGCGCCACGGCGAACACGCCCTTGCCGTGTACTCCCGAGCGGCGCACCGCGATCCTGCGTGAACTCATCGAACGAATCCTTGTGAAGACGACTTGAATGGATGCGACCGCGAACGCGGCCGGGCGCCGCGCCAAACGAAAACGCGGCACCGGTCGGTGCCGCGTCGGGGCATGCGGCGAATCACCCGCATCCTACACGTTCACGATTGCTTCGTTCAACATCGCGCGCAATATTGCGCGATGCGCTCAGCGCTGGCCGAATGCGACGTCGCCGAACAGCGCCTTGTGCTCGCGCGGCTGCGAGCGCCAGTATTGCGGCGGCGCCGTCACCTGCGCGCCGAGTTCGGCCGCCGCGTGCCACGGCCAGCGCGGGTCGTACAGCATCGCACGCGCCATCGCGACGAGATCGGCATCGCCGGCCTCGATCAGCCGGTTCGCATGCTCGGGTTCGTTGATCAGGCCGACCGCGATCGTCGGCATGCCGACCGCCTGCTTCACGGCCTGCGCGAACGGCACCTGGTAGCCGGGCGACAGCGGAATCTTCTGCAGCGGCGACACGCCGCCGGACGACACGTCGATCCAGTCGCAGCCGCGGCGCTTCAGTTCGTGCGCGAACGCGATCGTATCGTCGAGCTCCCAGCCGCCTTCGACCCAGTCGGTCGCGGACACGCGCACGCCGACCGGCCGGTCTTCCGGAAACGCGGCGCGCACGATCTCGAAGATCTCGAGCGGAAACCGCATCCGGTTTTCGCGCGAGCCGCCGTATTCGTCGGTGCGCCGGTTCGCGAGCGGAGACAGGAACTGATGCAGCAGGTAGCCGTGCGCCGCATGCACTTCGATCGCATCGATGCCGAGCCGCGCAGCCCGCCTGGCCGACGCCGCGAAGGCTTCCCGGATGCGCTTCAGGCCCGCGGCATCGAGTGCGAGCGGCGCCGTCTCGCCGTCCTTGTGCGGCACGGCCGACGGCCCGTGCGGCAACCAGCCGCCTTCGGCGACCGGCACGAGCTGGCCGCCTTCCCACGGCGCCGCGCTCGACGCCTTGCGCCCCGCATGCGACAACTGCATCGCGACGCGGACCGGCGAATGCTTGCGGATCGCGGCCAGCACCGGCTTCAGCGCGGCTTCGGTCACGTCGTCCCACAGGCCGAGGTCGCCATGCGTGATGCGCCCGTCGGGTTCCACCGCGGTCGCTTCGATGCACAGCAGCCCCGCGCCCGACAGCGCGAGATGGCCGAGGTGAATCATGTGCCAGTCGGTCGCTTCGCCGCGTTCGGCCGAGTATTGGCACATCGGGGAAATCACGATCCGGTTCGGAAGGGTCACGCCGCGCAGCGTGAACGGGGAAAACAGCGCAGTCATGGAAGCCGCTCGCCAAGAAAGGGAAAGAGCGGACGAGCGTAGCACGCACGCTCGAAGCGTGCAGACGGCGCGATCGACAGTAAGCGGATGGTCAGGTGCGGCCGGCCGGATGCCGGCGATGCGCGGAATGTGCGATGTCCGGCGACGCGCCGGCCCGCACCGGATGCAGGCCGGGCTCGACCGTTGCAGCGGGCGGGGCTGCCCGCGACGTCAGAGCCCGACGCTGTCGAGCCACTCCGCGAACATGCGTCGTGCGGCCGTCTCGAGCGCGGGGCCGTGCTGCGCGGTATCGGCACGCAGCTGGCGCGCGTCGATGCCGGGCGTCGCGGCGATTTCGCCGGCGTTCGCGATCAGCCACGGTTCGAAGCGATCGGTCCGGATCTCGGGATGACATTGCAACGCCAGCACGTGCTGCCCCCATGCGAATGCCTGGTGGCGGCAGGCCGGCGTCGACGCGAGATGGATCGCACCGCCCGGCAGGTCGAACGTATCGCCATGCCAGTGCAGCATCGACGTCGTCGCGCCGTCGAGATGGCGCAACGGCGACGCGCGGCCGGCGTCGGTGAGCGTCAGCGGCGCCCAGCCGAGTTCGTGCCGGGCGGCCGGATAGACGTGCGCCCCGAGCGCCCGCGCGATGAACTGCGCGCCGAGGCAGATGCCGAGGATCGGCAGCCCCGCGTCGATGCGCTGGCGCACGAGCGCCAGGAGCGGCGCGATCGTCGGATACTGCGCATCGTCGTAGACGCTGAGCGGCCCGCCGAGCACGACGAGCAGCGACGGCTCGAGCACGTCGAGCACCTCGACCCGCGACGATCCGACATCGACATAGCGCACCCGTCGACCGCGTTCGCCGAGCACCTGCTCGAAGCTCCCGAGATCCTCGAAATGCACGTGGCGGATCGCCACGACTTCAGCGTTCATCATCGGCCTCCCGGTCGATCGACGGACGTCAGCCAGCGAAAATCTTCCAGGTCTTCTTCTGCGTCGCCGCGTCGGCTTCTTCCTGCACCGCGCAGTCGAGACGCAGATCGCTGTCGGACATCGAGATGTCGAGCGCCGCGCAGTGATGCACGGTCTTCTTCGACAGCTTGCCCGGCTGGAAATGCGTGCACGTGAGGCACATGCGTTGCGGCGGCGTCGCCCCGGCCACCTGCAGCTCGCGCAGCGTCTTCAGCAGCGCGCGATACAGCGTGCCCTGCTCGTCCGCGCCGAGCTTGCCGACCGCTTTCGTCAGGAATTCAGGCCATTGCAGCGCCTTCTTCGCAGCCGTACGGCCACGCGCCGACAGGCGCACGGCCAGTGCACGGCCGTCGTCCAGCGCACGGCGCTTCTCGACGAGCCCCTTCGTCTCGAGCGTGCTGACCGCATCGCTCGTCGTGGCCGCAGTGAGCTGCGTCTCGCGCGCGATCTCGCCGAGCCGCATCGGGCCCTTGCGCTGCAACAGCAGCACGAGAATCTCGCCCTGCGTCGGCGTGAGGCCAGCGCCTTCCGCCCAATCCCATGCCTCGCTCCGCATGGCCGTGCTCAACCGCAGCAAGCTGTGGGTCACACGTCCCGCAGCCTGGTTCCCGTAAACGCCTTCGCTCATAGTCTTTTCGCTTTGCCGCCGCCCGGTTGGCCGAGCGGCCGTAGTGTGGAGATCGAATCCCGTCTCAAAACAGACGCACGCTCTCGAATGCGTCAGCACGGCCGTCGCGAGGCACACGCGGCGGTCGCGTTCGCGGCGACCGGAGAGACACGCATCGTTTCCGGTGTCCGCAAAGCCGACATTCTAAGCGAGAGCGGAAAATCGCACAGCTAAGTTATCCCCTGCACGCTGTGGAAAATCACTGGATAACCACAATTTTTCGTTGTGCGCGCAATGTCGCGTGCCCGCGAAGCAGGGTGCGCCGGTATTTTCCCGTTCGGATCGGCCCCCGGCCGCACGCGGGTGATCCACCGGGTTATCCCGCCCGCAGAGCGTTGACTTTGCAGTGGAATATCGGGTTATCCACAGATTTTCAGGACGACTGGCGACGCGTTCGGCCGGACACGGCAGCGCGCGCCATTCAGCGAATCGCGCCGCGGTCGATCCCGCAATCTGCAAAACATTTTTTCACCCGCGCCAACGTAAGCACTGCTGCCGGACCGTCTCGTTCAGCGATTTCTCCTGTTTGAAAACGGTTCTCAACCACGATGCGTCGTTCACGCGCGCCTTCGCGAGCGCGCCGATCTCGTCGAGCGCCGCGCGCGAACCGAGCGCGGCCGCATGCGGCGCGATCCGGTCGAGCGTGTCGAGGATGTCTTCCGCGATCGTGCGGCGCTCGCCCGTCTGAGGATTCACGCAGGTGCCCTCGAGCCCGAAGCGGCACGCTTCGAAACGGTTGAACGTGTAGACGAGGTAATCGTCCTCCGACAGCTTCAGCGGCCGGTCGGTCAGCAGGTAGCGTGCGAGCGTCTGGATGTAGCAGGCGATCGCCGCTGCGCGATCGACCGACAGCGGCGTGTCCATCACGCGCACCTCGATCGTGCCGTAGCCGGGCTTCGGCCGAATATCCCAGTAGAAGTCCTTCATCGAGTTGACGACGCCCGTGTTCACCATCTTCGTGAAGTACTCCTCGAAGCTGTCCCAGGTCAGCACGAACGGCGCGCGGCCCGACAGCGGGAACGCGAACACCGAATTCAGGCGTGCCGAATGGAAGCCCGTATCGACGTTCTGCACGAACGGCGACGACGCGGACAGCGCGATGAAGTGCGGAATGAAGCGCGACATCGAGTGCAGCAGGAACAGCGCGCTGTCGGGATCGGGGCAACCGATGTGCACGTGCTGGCCGAACACGGTGAACTGCTTCGCGAGATAGCCGTACAGCTCGGAGATGTACTGGAAGCGCGGCGCATCGTAGATCTGCCGGTCGCTCCATTGCTGGAACGCATGCGTGCCGCCACCGGCCAGCCCGACGTTGAGCTGGTCGGCCGCCTTCACGAGCACGTCGCGGATCGCATGCAGCTCGCTGACGGCCTGCTCGTGCGAATGGCAGATGCCGGTCGACAGCTCGATCATGCTTTCGGTGATTTCCGGCGTGATGTTGCCGGGAAAGGTCTCGCCCTGGATCAGCCGCATCAGGTCGGATGCCGCTTTGGTCAGATCGTAATTGTGCGTGTTGACGACCTGGATCTCCAGTTCGACGCCGAACGTGAACGGTTCGGAATTGACGAAGGTTTCGAGTGCCATGGCAGGTTCCGGAATCAGTTGCCGTCGCTGCGTTCGCCGACCGCCGACAGGCAGCGGTAGACGACGAACGGGCTGACGAGCTGCAGGATCACGATCGAGCACATCACGATCGCGCGCAGGTGCGGGTCGAAATTCGGATAGAGCTGGTAGGTGTCGTCGACGAGCAGGTACGACAGCGCGGACATCGGCGTGAGCGCGATGCCGAGCGCAACGCCCTGCTTCATCCCGAGACCGCTCGGCTTCGCGAACGCGACCACGCCGGCCAGCTTCGCGGCGAGCCGCGTGACGATCAGCACGATCGCGAGCAACCCGCCGAGCGCGATGTCGCCCCACGTGAACGACGTGAGCGTCAGCACGAACAGCACCACCGTCAGCAGCCAGCCGGCCGTGCCGAAATGCTCGGGCCACAGCTGCGGCCGCGCTTCGAGGTTCTTCACGATGATGCCGGCGAGCAGCAGCGTGAGCAGCGTCGACAGCTTCAACGCCTGCGCGACGGCGATCGCGAGCATCACGAGCCCGAACAGCGCGACGAACGAATGCTCGTCGCGCATCGTCGCGGTCATATGACGGAACAGGTAATTGCACGAACGCGCGACGAGATACGCGACGATGAACGAACCGGCGAGCAGGTAAAGCGGTTGCAGGATCGTCGCGAAAACGTTGCCGTACGCTTCCTGGTGCAGCCAGCTCGTCACGAGCTTGGTCAGCACGATCGCGTACACGCTGTTGAGCGCGGTGAGCGTGATGAGGCGTTGCGACACCTGCCCTTCCGCGCGCAGTTCGGTCTTGAGCTGGATCACCATCGACGGCGACGTCGCGATCGCGATCGCCGACAGCACCAGCGCGACCATCCCCGATACGCCGAGCGCGAGCATCACGAACAGCACGAGCACGAACGTGAGCGTGGCTTCCGCGAGGCTCGACGCGACGAGCCACGGATTGCGCCGGATCCAGCGCAGGTCGAGGCGGCTGCCGAGTTCGAACAGCAGCAGGCCGAGCGCGACGTCCATCAGCAGCCGCGAGGTTTCGTCGGTGCTCGCGTCGATCACGCCGAAGCCGAACGAACCGGCGATCAGGCCGATCACGGCATAGCCGGTGATGCGCGGCAGACGCCACGCGCGATAGCATAGCTCGCCGCACAGGCCGGCTGCAAACAGCGCGAGCCCGGCCCAGAACACGGCATCCGGCGCGAGCGGCCAGTTGGGCAGGAATGAGAACGCCGACTTCATCGTGGTGACTTCTCCTTTGGAAGCAACCGCCAGCGACGCGGGGTCAAGCGACAGGAATGGATACGCGCCGGCTGGGTATTGCCCCGAATGTGATTGTTGTGCTCGACGACGGCGGTACATGGGGTCCGCCTGTTCCGCCACAGGGTGGAACGTCGTTCAGGTTGCCGATCTGGAGTGTCGGCCTGGTGTGTGAACGGACTGGCGGACTCGAAGATTCAGATTCGAAATCGTGCCGACCGTTCCGTTGAAGCATGTCCGGCGCCTGGCCGAACGAACGCGAAGGAAACCGATTGTGCCACAGCTTTTTGGTTCCGGAACCGACCGAATCGACTCGCGGCGCTGTGCGGCACCACAGGTCTTTGGTTTCAAAGGTTTACTCGTATATATACGTAGTAGAAGTTAACAAAGGACGCACAGTTCTGTGGATAACTCCGGTTTACGCTGTTGGATCAATGCGTTGGCGAAACCATAACCGGTTGCACAGGCTGTTCGTGCACAGACGTTTGAGTTGAGCAACTTTTGGGCCGCTTCACGGCTGTGCGGAGTTGCCCAGTTTACGTCCACTGTGATTACACACGAAGTACGCGCGGATTCCGCGTGGTTATCCACAGCATTGCGTGGATAACCTTGCGCGGGAAAATCGGGAAACTGTGAGGAAGGCGCGGCCGGTCAGCCCGTCGAACCGACGCGGCGTGCGCGCAGCGCGCGGATCAGGAAGCGGGCGGGATCGACCGCGTCGGCGAGTTCGCGCTCGAGCGGCCACGGCTCGCCTTCGAGTTGCGAGGCGATCAGCTCGGCGCCGAGCGCAGCCCACACGAGGCCGCGCGAACCGAAGCCGAATGCGCCGTAGAGGCCGGGCAGGCGCGGCAGGTCGCGCGCCTGCGCACCGCCGAGCGCGCGGGCGTTCGCGGTGGCCTGCGCTTCGTCGGCGAGCGGGCCGACGAGCGGCAGGCGGTCGCCGACGACCCAGCGGAACGCCACGCGCCCGCGCAGCGTGGCGGGGTCCGGCAGATCGTCGATCAGGCCCGGCAGCAGGTGCCGCACGCGTTCGAGGTTCTCGACGTGGCCGGCCGTACGCATCGCGGGATCGGTGTCGTCGGGCTCGAACGTCGCGCCGATCAGCAGCGTGCCGTCGGCGAGCGGGACCGCATAACCGTCGCCGATCGCCGGGCACGGCAGCGGCGCCGTCGTGCCCGGCGGCAACAGCGTGAGCTGGCCGCGCACCGGTTGCAGCGCGACATGCCGCAGCCCGGCAAGACGCGCGGCGTCGCCCGCGTTCGCGAGCACGACGACGGGTGCATCGGCCAGCGTGGCGCCGGTATCGTCGAGCGCATGCCAGGTGTCGCCCCGTCGTTCGAGCCGCGCGACGCAGGTGGACGCAAGCAGGCGCACGCGCTCGCCGGCCGCCGCATATTGCGCGGCGCACAGCCCGGCCGGCCAGACGGCGCCGCCGTGCGGAAACAGCAGGCCGCCATGCGCGACCGGCAGATTCAGGTGCGCACGCGCGGCATCGGCATCGAGCAGCGTCACGTAGTCGGACGGCGCGCCGAACGCATCGAACGCATCGCGCATCCGCGCAAAATCGTCGGCCGATTCGGCCAGATGGATCATCCCGTGCGTGCTGCGTGCGAATGCATGCCCTGCGCGTTCGAGGGCGTGCCAGCGTGCCAGTGCGTGCAGGAAGCCGCCGCGCGTGAGCCGGCTCGCGACGTTGTCGTCGCGCGTCATCAACGGATGGAAAACCCCGGCCGGGTTGCCCGACGCTTCGCTCGCGATCCGTTCGTGCCGCTCGATCAGCGTGACGTCCCAGCCGCGCGCAGCCAGGCGTTCGACCACCGCGCAGCCGGCGAGGCCCGCACCGATCACGATCGCACGGCGCGCTGCAACGGGCAGTGCACGCGGCGGCTCGTGCCGGCGCGCGCGCCAGCGCGGCGCATATTCGCCGACGAGACGATCGTCGACTTCGCGGAACGTGAAACCCGTTTCGCCGAGCGCGTGTTTCACGTCGTCGGACTTTGCATGGGTCGCAAACGTCGCGCGTTCGCCGGCGATTTTCGCGAGCGCGCGGATCCCGTCGGTCGAGGCCGCGGCGCCGTCGAGAAAAAACGCATCGGCGCGCGCGACGAGCTTCTTCGACAGCTCGATCGCATCGCCGAGCGCAAGCGTGAGCACCACGCGCCCTTCGTCGAATTCGAGCCGGTGCAGGCCCGGCACGAGGATCGGCCATGCATCGATCAATGCGTCGGCGTCTGCCGATATGGTTGTGTCTGCAACCATATGCGAAACCGCGCGGCGCAGGTCGTCGCGCGAGAACGGGTGCGGCTCGAGCGCGACGACATGCAGCCGTTCGCAGCGCGCAGGATCGTCGCGCCACGCGGCCCAGGCTGCGAGGAAGCCGGCGCCCGCGCCGAATCCGGTCGTGACGATCGTGAACGTTCGACGGCGCTGCCAGCGCGCGGGCAGCCCGTTGCCCGCGACGAACGCGCGATGCGCGTGCGCGAGCGTGCCGGATGCGCCGCGATGGAGCTCGCCGAACTCGGGCGAGACGAGCGTGCCGTCGTCGCGAAGTGCGAGCGTGGCGTAAACAAGTCGGTCGGGCATGCGAAACAAAAAACGTGGCAGCCAAGCCTGGCAAGGGATTGCGGGAGGCCGTCCGACCGGCCGTTGGAAAAGGGCAACGGGGCGACGGACGGGCGGACCCCGCTGCGTATCCTGTCCGGTTGGCGCAGGTCAAAAAACGGGCAATCGACGATTCATTCGGCGAAATACCGATGAAAATCTTTGAAACCCTTGTCGTTATTGGGTTTGCGCTGCGCTATCATAGCAACGCCGTACCGCGGGGTGGCCGCCGGCAAGCCGGAGGGCGCGTCGCGCGGGCCAGGATTCGGCGCTGTGTCGTCGGAGTCTGACTCTCGACGGCACGGTTCGCGCACGTATAATCGGCGCGTTCGCGCTGTTCGTGTCAACCTAACCTGATAAAGGAACCTTAATGAACAAACAGGAACTGATCGACGCCGTCGCCGCCCAAACGGGCGCCAGCAAGGCTCAAACCGGCGAAACGCTGGACACGCTGCTCGAAGTCATCAAGAAGGCCGTGTCGAAGGGTGATGCGGTTCAGCTGATCGGCTTCGGCAGCTTCGGTTCGGGCAAGCGCGCAGCACGTACGGGCCGCAACCCGAAGACGGGCGAAACCATCAAGATCCCGGCAGCCAAGACGGTCAAGTTCACGGCCGGCAAGGCGTTCAAGGACGCCGTCAACAAGCGTTAAATCCGCGCCTGTTCCAGAAAAAAACCCGCCGAGAGGCGGGTTTTTTGTTGGGCGCGCGCGGCATTTTCGCCACAGTTCGCGCCGCTCTTGCAAAAATTAACGGTTATTTTTACGAGCCGTTACCACGCGCTTCACGCGTGCACGATCTGCGTGTCGCCGTGATCGTCGTCGTGCGAATCGACGTCCCACGCCGGGAACGGATCGTCGAACGCCGCCCATCCCGTCGCGCCGAGCGCGAACTCCGCATCGGTCAGCAGGCACGCGTCGAGTTTCGCGCGCCACGCATCGGCGTCGAGCGCGATGCCGATCAGCACGAGTTCCTGCCGGCGATCGCCGACCGTGCGATCGTCGAGATCGCCCAGCCATTCGGCGCGAATTTCAGCGAGCAGTTCGTCGTTGTCCGGCCATTCCGCGCGATCCTGCGCGGCCCACCACGAACCCGCCGGCCCGTGCCGGCATACGCCGCCCGCCTGCGACAGCGAACCCGCGATGTCGTTGCGCGTCGCGAGCCAGAAGAAACCCTTGCTGCGCAGCACGCCCGGCCACTCCTGATGCAGCAGCGCCCAGAGCCGTGCCGGGTGAAACGGTCGGCGCGCGCGGTAAACGAAATTGCCGATCCCGAATTCGTCGGCTTCGCCGTGCACGTGCGCATGATGGTCGTCCTGGCAGTCGGGGTCGTCGCAATGCGTGTGAGCGCGGTCGAGCGACGCGAGCCAGCCCGGCGCATTCGCGGCTTCGTCGAAATCGAAGCGGCCGGTGTTCAGCACTTCGTCGAGCGGCACGTTGCCGAACGTCGACACGACCTGGTGCGCGCGCGGATTGAGGCGCGCGAGGATGTGCTGCAGGCGCGCGAGATCGTCCGCGCCGACCAGGTCGGCCTTGTTGATCACCAGCACGTCGCAGAATTCGATCTGCTCGATCAGCAGCTCGACGAGCGTGCGGTCGTCGTCTTCCGACGCGGCGATGCCGCGCGTCGCGAGCGCGTCGTCGGAGCCGTAGTCGCGCAGGAAGTTGTACGCGTCGACCACGGTGACGAGCGTGTCGAGCCGCGCGACGGCCGACAGCGACGTGCCGTCGTCGTCGACGAACGTGAACGTTTCAGCGATCGGCATCGGCTCCGCGATACCGGTCGATTCGATCATGATCGCGTCGAAGCGGCCTTCGGACGCGAGGTTGCGGATCTCGACGAGCAGGTCGTCGCGCAGCGTGCAACAGATGCAGCCGTTCGACATTTCGACGAGGCGTTCCTCGACGTGCGACAGCGCCTGCGCATCGCGCACGAGCGACGCGTCGATGTTGACCGCCGCGAGATCGTTGACGATCACCGCGACTTTCAGGCCCGCGCGGTTCGCGAGCACGTGGTTGAGCAGCGTGGTCTTGCCGGCGCCGAGGAAGCCGGACAGCACGGTAACGGGCAACGGCTGTTTCATTGCCGGATTCATGATGATATGCACCAACGGAAAAGATGAAAAAGCGGCCGCGGCGCCCTGCCGGGGCGCGATCGGCCCGCGCGCGGGCGAAACGGCGGCGTCAGCCCGCATTGTGCATCAAACGCGCGCCGGCCGGCCGGCGCGGCGTCAGCCGGCGCCGCCGCGCGGCATCACTGCGCGGCCGGAGTAGCCTGAGCGGCTTGAGCGGTCTGCTGGGGCGGCAGCAGCTTCCATTGCGTCAGGATGCCGGCGATCTGCCGCGCGTACTTGTCGCGCAGCGACGGCGTTTCCGAATGATAGGCGCCGACCGCCTGCCACGTGTTGCCGTAGCGGTTCATCTTCTGCCGGAGATGCCATGCGGCGATGTACACGTTCTTGCACGGTTCCATCAGCGTGTCGCGGCCGATCCCGTAGCGCGACAGCGTCGGCAGGTGGATCGAATTGATCTGCATCAGGCCGTAGTCGACCGAGCCGTTCGTATTCTTGTTCAGCGCACCGGGCCGGTTGCGCGACTCCTGCCACGCGATCGCGCGCAGGATCAGCGGATTGACCTGCTGGTATTTGGCCGCTTCGTCGAAACAATCCGCGCGTGCGTTGCCGCTGGCGAACCACGCGCCGGCGGCGATCAACGTGATCGAAGCGAACCGTCTGTTCATCGTGCGGAAACGAAAAGGAATTGCGCGGGGCTCGGGGAAAACCCGTGCCCGTTATTAGTGCGACGAGAAACGCGCCGCCCGTATCATACCGGCAGACCGTCTGATTGCGACAGGCAGGAACACGACAGCCCCGGTTATACCGCATTTCCGTGTCGGTTCATCGCGAAATGGGAGCGACGGCGGAGGCGACGGCCGGCATGCGGAGTGTGACATTAATCCTTACATTTTTCATACGACTCGCCGGACACATGTCGTATGTGAGACAGTCTTCGGATCAATGTGATATTTCGGACATGAAAAACTGCTAATGTCGCCTCTTTCGGACCTGGATCCCAGCACTACCGCCGGAAGTGGCCTGAGCCGGCATCGACCCATTCATCCATGACAAGAAATCGCTTCGTTATGCGGCGTATCGCCACGACCCTGCTCGTGGCCGGCATCATCGTCTCGCAGGCCGCCTATGCTCAGGTCACGCTCAACTTCGTGAATGCGGATATCGACCAGGTCGCGAAAGCGATCGGCGCCGCCACCGGCAAGACCATCATCGTCGACCCCCGCGTGAAGGGGCAGCTCAATCTCGTGGCCGAACGGCCGGTGCCGGAAGACCAGGCGTTGAAGACGCTGCAGTCCGCGCTGCGCATGCAGGGCTTCGCGCTCGTACAGGATCACGGCGTGCTGAAGGTCGTGCCGGAAGCCGATGCGAAGCTGCAGGGCGTGCCGACCTATGTCGGCAATGCGCCGCAGGCGCGCGGCGACCAGGTGATCACGCAGGTGTTCGAGCTGCACAACGAATCGGCGAACAACCTGCTGCCGGTGCTGCGGCCGCTGATCTCGCCGAACAACACGGTGACGGCCTACCCGGCGAACAACACGATCGTCGTGACCGACTACGCGGACAACGTGCGCCGCATCGCGCAGATCATCGCGGGCGTCGACAGCGCCGCGGGCGCGCAGGTCCAGGTCGTGCCGCTGCGCAACGCGAACGCGATCGACCTCGCCGCGCAACTGCAGAAGATGCTCGACCCGGGCGCGATCGGCAACAGCGACGCGACGCTCAAGGTATCGGTCACGGCCGACCCGCGCACCAACTCGCTGATGCTGCGTGCGTCGAGCGCGTCGCGCCTCGCGGCCGCGAAGCGCCTCGTGCAGCAGCTCGACGCGCCGAGCGCGGTGCCCGGCAACATGCACGTCGTGCCGCTGCGCAACGCCGATGCGGTCAAGCTCGCGAAGACGCTGCGCGGGATGCTCGGCAAGGGCGGCAACGACAGCGGCTCGTCGGCGTCGTCCAACGATGCGAACAGCTTCAACCAGAACGGCGGCTCGTCGTCGAGCGGCAACTTCTCGACCGGCACGTCGGGCACCCCGCCGCTGCCGTCGGGCGGCCTCGGCGGCTCGTCGTCTTCGTCGGCGTACGGCGGCGGCTCGTCCGGCGGTGGCGGGCTCGGCACGGGCGGCCTGCTCGGCGGCGACAAGGACAAGAGCGACGACAACCAGCCGGGCGGGATGATCCAGGCCGACTCGGCGACCAACTCGCTGATCATCACCGCGTCCGATCCGGTTTACCGGAACCTCCGCTCGGTGATCGACCAGCTCGACGCACGGCGTGCGCAGGTCTATATCGAAGCGCTGATCGTCGAGCTCAATTCGAATACGTCCGGCAACCTCGGCATCCAGTGGCAGGTGGCGAGCGGCCAGTTCCTCGGCGGCACGAACCTGAATCCGTCGGGCGGTCTGGGCAACAGCATCGTCAACCTGACGGCCGGCGGTTTGACCAATGCCGCTGGCGGGATCACCGGCGGCGGGCTTGCCGCCAATCTCGGACAGTTGTCGCAAGGGCTCAACATCGGCTGGCTGCACAACATGTTCGGCGTGCAGGGGCTCGGCGCGCTGCTGCAGTATTTCGCGGGCGTGAGCGACGCGAACGTGCTGTCGACGCCGAACCTGATCACGCTCGACAACGAGGAAGCGAAGATCGTCGTCGGCCAGAACGTGCCGATCGCGACCGGTTCGTATTCGAACCTGACGAGCGGCACCACGAGCAACGCGTTCAATACCTACGACCGTCGCGACGTCGGCCTGACGCTGCACGTGAAGCCGCAGATCACCGACGGCGGGATCCTGAAGCTGCAGCTCTACACGGAGGATTCGGCGGTCGTCAGCGGCACCACGAACGCGCAGACCGGCCCGACCTTCACGAAGCGCTCGATCCAGTCGACGATCCTGGCCGACAACGGCGAGATCATCGTGCTCGGCGGCCTGATGCAGGACAACTACCAGGTGTCGAACAGCAAGGTGCCGCTGCTCGGCGACATCCCGTGGATCGGCCAGTTGTTCCGCTCCGAAACGAAGCTGCGCGCGAAAACCAACCTGATGGTATTCCTGCGCCCGGTGATCATCTCCGATCGCAGTACCGCGCAGGAAGTGACGGCCAACCGCTACGACTACATCCAGGGCGTGACGGGCGCATACAAGTCGGACAACAACGTGATGCGCGACAAGGACGACCCGGTCGTCCCGCCGATGCCGATCGGCCCGAGCCAGGGCGGCACGGCCGCGGGCAACCTGTTCGATCTCGACAAGATGCGTCGCCAGCAGCTGCAGCGCCAGGTGGCGCCGGTGCCGGCCCAGCCGTTGCCGGAGGCGACGCCCGCGCAGCCGCAGAGCGTGCCGCAGCAGGCGGTGCCGCAACAGCCGCTGACCACCGCGCCGGGAGCCTCGCAGTGAGCGACGTGCTCGCGTCTTCCACGCACGATGGCGCGCCGGGCGAACGCCAGCCGCCGTCGCCGCTCGCCGCGCGCCTGCTGCCGTACGGCTTCGCGAAGAGCGGCCAGGTGCTGATCGCGCATCAGCTCGACGACACGCTCGAGGTGTGGATCAGCGAACGCACGAGCGACGCCGCGCTCGCGGAAATCGCGCGCAACTTCGGCTCGATCGCCGTGCATCGCGTGCCGGCCGACGAGCTCGCGCAGGCGATCAACCAGGCCTATGCGCGCCAGGACGGCAGCGCCGCGCAGGTGGTCGGCGAGGTCGAGGGCGAAGTCGACCTGTCGCGGCTGATGCAGGACATCCCCGAGGTCGAGGATCTGCTCGAATCGGAAGACGACGCGCCGATCATCCGGATGATCAACGCGCTGCTCACGCAAGCGGCGCGCGAACAGGCGTCGGACATTCACATCGAGCCGTTCGAGAATGCGTCGGTCGTGCGCTTTCGCGTCGACGGCACGCTGCGCGACGTCGTGCGCCCGAAGAAGGCGCTGCACGGCGCGCTGATCTCGCGGATCAAGATCATGGCGCAGCTCGACATCGCGGAGAAGCGCCTGCCGCAGGACGGCCGCATCACGCTGCGCGTGGGCGGCCGGCCGGTCGACGTGCGCGTGTCGACGCTGCCGACCGGGCACGGCGAGCGCGCGGTGCTGCGTCTGCTGGAAAAGGATGCGCAGCGCCTGAACCTCGAAGCGCTCGGGATGGGCCGCGACACGCTCGTGCAGTTCGACAAGCTGATCGCGCGCCCGCACGGCATCGTGCTCGTCACCGGCCCGACCGGTTCGGGCAAGACGACCACGCTGTACGCGTCGATGTCGCGGCTCGAAACCGCGACGACCAACATCATGACCGTCGAGGACCCGATCGAATACGACCTGTCCGGCATCGGCCAGACGCAGGTGAACGAGCGGATCGGGATGACCTTTGCCCGCGCGCTGCGCTCGATCCTGCGCCAGGACCCGGACGTGATCATGATCGGCGAAATCCGCGACCTCGAAACCGCGCAGATCGCGGTGCAGGCGTCGCTGACGGGCCACCTCGTGCTCGCGACGCTGCACACGAACGACGCGGCGTCCGCCGTCACGCGCCTGACCGACATGGGCGTCGAGCCGTACCTGCTCGCGTCGTCGCTGCTCGGCGTGCTCGCGCAGCGCCTCGTGCGCCAGCTCTGCCCGGTCTGCAAGGAGGAGCGGCACGAGGACGGCCGCACCGTGTGGCATCCGGTCGGTTGCGACAAGTGCGGGCATTCGGGCTACGCGGGCCGGCGCGGGGTCTACGAACTGCTGCTGGTCGACGAGTCGATCCGCACGCTGATTCACCGCAACGCGGCCGATGCCGAGATCCTGGCCGCCGGCCGCGCGCAAGGCATGCGCACGCTGCGCGACGACGCGGAGCGCTGGCTCGCGGCCGGCGCGACGTCGCTCGAGGAAGTGCTGCGCGTGACGGGAGGCGCGTAGCGCGATGCCGGCATTCCGTTTCGAAGCGATCGATGCGGCGGGACGCGCGCAGAAAGGCGTCATCGATGCCGACAGTGCGCGCAGCGCGCGCGGCCAGTTGCGCACGCAGGGGCTTACCCCGCTCGTCGTCGAGCCGGCCGCGAGCGCGACGCGCGGCGCGCGCTCGCAGCGGCTCGCGTTCGGCCGCAAGCTGTCGCAGCGCGAACAGGCGATCCTCACGCGCCAGCTCGCGAGCCTGCTGATTGCGGGGCTGCCGCTCGACGAGGCGCTCGGCGTGCTGACCGAGCAGGCCGAGCGCGACTACATCCGCGAACTGATGGCCGCGATCCGCGCGGAAGTGCTTGGCGGCCATTCGCTCGCGAATGCGCTGGGTCAGCATCCGCGCGATTTTCCGGAAATCTATCGCGCGCTGGTCGCGGCCGGCGAGCACACCGGCAAGCTCGGCATCGTGTTGTCGCGCCTGGCCGACTACATCGAGCAGAGCAATGCGCTGAAGCAGAAGATCCTGCTGGCGTTCACGTATCCGGGCATCGTCACGCTGATCGCGTTCGGCATCGTCACATTCCTGCTGAGCTACGTCGTGCCGCAGGTCGTCAACGTGTTCGCGAGCACGAAGCAGCAACTGCCGATCCTCACGGTCGTGATGATGGCGCTGTCGGAATTCGTGCGGCACTGGTGGTGGGCGATCCTGATCGCGGTCGCGCTCGTCGTGTGGTTCGTGAAGGCGACGCTGTCGCGTGCCGGGCCCCGGCTCGCATTCGATCGCTGGGTGCTGACCGCGCCGCTCGCGGGCAAGCTCGTGCGCGGCTACAACACGGTGCGCTTCGCGAGCACGCTCGGCATTCTCACCGCGGCCGGCGTGCCGATCCTGCGCGCGTTGCAGGCGGCCGGCGAGACGCTGTCGAACCGCGCGATGCGCGCGAACATCGACGACGCGATCGTGCGCGTGCGCGAAGGCTCCGCGCTGTCGCGCGCGCTGAACAACGTGAAGACGTTTCCGCCGGTGCTCGTGCACCTGATTCGTTCGGGCGAAGCGACGGGCGACGTGACGACGATGCTGGATCGCGCGGCCGAAGGCGAAGCACGCGAGCTGGAGCGTCGCACGATGTTCCTGACGAGCCTGCTGGAGCCGCTGCTGATCCTCGCGATGGGCGGCATCGTGCTCGTGATCGTGCTGGCCGTGATGCTGCCGATCATCGAGCTGAACAACATGGTGCAGTGACGCGGCGGCCCGCTTGCCGGGCCGCCGCCGTTCAGCGCATGTAGATCGCGGGGGACGGCGTGTTGGCCGGGAGCTGGATTTCGGCGCGGGCGCCGTTGCGGTCGACGACGATCGAGCGCGGGCGCACTTCGGCGAGCTTCGCGCCGGGCGTGACTTCCGCGCCGAGCGACACGGCGCGCGGCGGTTCGCCGCCGATGCCGACGATCGCCGCGCCGCCGTGATCGAGCGCGAGAATGCCGAACAGGTGGATATCCTGGACGGGATTCTTGTCGAGCTGACCGCCGAAGAGCGCGGCGGCGTCCTCGGTGCGGATCGGCAGCCGCGCGGCGGCGGCGGGCAGCGGCGCTTCGCGGGCCGACAGCGTGACGACCCAGTAGGTGGCCGTCGCGCACAAACCCGCGAAGAGGGCGAGGGATAGGATCCGGATCGAGAGCGCGTTCATGCGCGCTATTGTACGGATGTATATGAAATTTGCGTTGGGTAAAAGCCCTCGGCGATGCGCGCCTTACAATGCGTGCTCCGCGCCCGCCGGTCCGGAAGGTTGCCGTCAGGCAATCGTCCGGTGCGCCGGGTGCGTCACTCAATCGACGACATTTTTTGGAAAGAGGTAGTCAGTCATGCAAACGTGGATCACTCGCCGCAACGCGGCCGTGCGTCGTCAGCGCGGTTTCACGCTGATCGAGATCATGGTGGTGGTCGCGATCCTCGGGATCCTGGCGGCGCTGATCGTGCCGAAGATCATGAGCCGTCCGGACGAGGCGCGCCGCATCGCCGCGAAGCAGGACATCGGCACGATCATGCAGGCGCTCAAGCTGTACCGTCTGGACAACGGCCGCTATCCGACCCAGGAGCAGGGCCTGAACGCGCTGATCCAGAAGCCGACCACCGATCCGATCCCGAACAACTGGAAGGACGGCGGCTATCTCGAGCGCCTGCCGAACGATCCGTGGGGCAACGGGTACAAGTACCTGAACCCGGGCGTGCACGGCGAGATCGACGTGTTCAGCTACGGCGCCGACGGCAAGGAAGGCGGCGAGAGCAACGACTCCGACATCGGCTCGTGGCAATAAGCCGGCGCTGATCGACCCGACGTTTCATTCCCGCTCTTCATGCTCGCCATTCGCACGACCTCCCGCTGCGGCCGCGATCGCCGTGTGCGTCGCGGGGCGGTGCCGTCCGTACCGGCCGGCGCCGATGGCGGCTTGACGAAGCGCCGTGCGGCGCGGCGTCGCGCGCGCGGCTTCACGCTGCTCGAAATGCTGGTCGTGCTCGTGATCGCGGGGCTGCTCGTGTCGCTCGCGTCGCTGTCGCTGACGCGCAATCCGCGCACCGACCTGCGCGAGGAAGCGCAGCGCATCGCGCTGCTGTTCGAGACGGCCGGCGACGAAGCGCAGGTGCGCGCGCGGCCGATCGCATGGCAGCCGACCGCGCACGGTTTCCGTTTCGACGTGAGCTCGCCCGACGGCTGGCGCACGCTGCGCGACGACCTGCTGCGCCCGCGCGACTGGGACGGCGGCGTCACCGGCGCCGACATCGATTACCCGGGCTCGGATACGCACGCGAATCGCGTCGTGTTCGGCACCGAGAGCATCGACACGCCGGTGCGCGTGACGCTGCATTCGGCCGCCGGCAGCGCGACGATCGTCGGCACCGGCAACGGCCGCTACGAGGTGCAATGACGATGCGTCGTCGCCTGCCCTTCCCCGTTGCTTCATCCCGCGGCTTCACGATGATCGAGGTGCTGGTCGCGCTCGCGATCATCGCGGTCGCGCTCGCCGCGTCGATCCGCGCGGTCGGCACGATGGCGACCAACGCGTCCGACCTGCATCGCCGGCTGCTCGCCGGCTGGAGCGCCGACAACGCACTCGCGCAGTTGCGGCTCACGCATGCGTGGCCGGAGGTCGGCGAACAGAGTTTCGACTGCTCGCAAGGCAACGTGCAGCTCGTCTGCACGCAGCGCGTGAGCACCACGCCGAACCCGGTGTTCCGGCGCGTGCGGATTTCGGTGAGCATGCCCGGCCGCGCCGGCGTGCTCGCGCAGATGGTGACGGTGGTCGCGAATGAAACCAGCCGTCCGCTCTGACGCGCCGATGCGCCGCCTGTCCGCTCCCTCGGGCCGCCCTGCCCGCGGCTTCACGCTGATCGAGCTGATGATCGCGATCGCGATTCTCGCGGTGGTCGCGATCCTCGCGTGGCGCGGGCTCGACCAGATCATGCGCGGCCGCGACAAGGTCGCGTCCGCGATGGAAGACGAGCGCGTGTTCGCGCAGATGTTCGACCAGATGCGCATCGACGCGCGGCTCGCCGCCACCGACGACGAGGCCGGCCAGCCGGCGATCGGCGTCGCCGGCAATACGCTGCAGATCGTGCGCGAACTCGACGTGCCGGGCGTCGCGCCGCGGCTGCAGGTGGTCCGCTACCGGATCGCCGGCGGCCGGGTCGTGCGCTATGCATCGCCGCCGATCGACGACACGAACCGGCTGCGCACCCTGCTGAAGGACAGCAGCGTCGAAGGCTGGAGCTGGGTCGCGCTGATGGGCGGCGTCGGCGCGATCGACGCGAAGCTGTACGTGCCGCGCGTGGGCTGGACCACCAACCTGCAGACGGCCGACGAAGCGCTCGCGCAGAACAACGACGCGCTCAAGGTGCCGCAGATCGGCAACGCACCGCCCGCGCGCGCGGTGACCGGGCTGCAGGTCAGCATCGGCGCGACGTCGCTGCGCGTGCCGGTCACGCGCATCTTCCTCGTCGGGGAATGACGATGCGTGCGCGCCCTGCCCGCCGAATGCCCGCCCGCCGCCAGCGCGGCGCCGCGATCATCACCGCGCTGCTCGTGGTCGCGCTGTCGGCGATCCTCGTGTCGGGGATGCTGTGGCGCCAGCAGGTGCAGATCCGCCGCATCGAGAACCAGCGCACGATCGCGCAGGCGCAGTGGGTCGCGCGCGGCGCGCTCGACTGGACCCGGATGATCCTGCGCTCCGAAGGCGACACGGCGCCCGGCATCACCTATCTCGGCGGGATCTGGGGCGTGCCGATCGCGAAGACGAAGCTGTCGGATTTCCTCGGCCGGATCGGCTCGCCCAACGACAGCGGCGGCGAAGACACCTATATCTCCGGCTCGATCGAGGACGCGCAGGCGAAGTTCAACCTGCGCAACCTCGTGTCGTCGCCGGCGCCCGGCGTGCTGCAATTGAACGTCACGCAGATGCAGGCGTTCCAGCGCCTGCTGACGACGCTCGGCTACGACAGCGCGTTCGCGAAGCGCATCGCGCTCCAGGTGCGCGCGGGCCTGCTGCATTCGGCCACGCGGTTCCAGATGCCGAACCTGCCCGGCGGCGGCGCGACCGCCGCGAACGCCGCGACCGCACCGGTGACGAGCGGCGACCTGCAGGGCAGCGGCTTCACCGACGATCCCGGCATGGCCGGCGGGGACCGCGGGCCCGCGCCGCTGATGATGACGCGCGTGGACAGCCTGCTCGACGTCGACGGCGTGACGCCCGAGATGGTCGCGCGGCTGCGCCCGTTCGTCACCGTGCTGCCGACCACGACGCCCGTGAACATGAACACCGCGCCGGCCGAAGTGATCGCGGCGCTGGTGCCGGGGATGAGCGTGTCGTCCGCGCAGGCGCTCGTGTCGCGCCGAGAGACCGTGTTTTTCCGGAACGTCGGCGACGTGCAGCTCGCGCTGCGCGGCGCCGGCGCGCCGCCGAACGTGACGATCGACTCGAGCCTCGTCGACGTCAATTCGAGCTATTTCATCGTGCATGGCCGGATCCAGCACGAACGCGCGGAGGTCGACCGCACCTCGCTCGTGTATCGTGATCCGACCACGCACTCGACGCGGGTCGTGCGTATCCGCGACCAGCTATAACGACGCCAATCGGGAGAGGAGCTCTTGTGAGCACGTTGATTGTTTCTTTGCCGCCGCGCGAGCCTGCCGTGCCGTTGCAGGAATGGCAGTGGCCCGAGCTGCCGTTCACGCTCGTCGACAAGGCCGGCCAGGTGCAGCGCGCCGGCCGCGCCGCGCTGGCGCTGCTGCCGCGGGCGAACGCGACGGTGCTGATCGTCGCCGCGCGCGACGTGCTGCTGCTGGCCGCGACCGTGCCGCCGCTGAAAGGGCCGAAGCTGCGCCAGGCGCTGCCCAACATCGTCGAGGATCAGCTGATCCAGGATCCGCTCGGCTGCCACATCGCGCTCGACCCGGCCGCGCTGCCGGACGGGCGCCGCGTGCTGGCCGTCGTCGATCGCGCGTGGTTCCGCACGATCTGCGACGCGTTCACCGCGGCCGGCCACCGGCACCTGAGCGCGGTGCCCGCGACCCGCTGCCTGCCGGCGCCGCGCGCGCCGGCCGAAGCGGCATCCGTCGCGCCGGCGGCCGACGACGAGGCCATCGATGCCGCCCCGCTCGTCACGGCCGCGACCGAGCCGCCCGCCCGCCCGACGACGGTCGCCGCGGTGCTCGGGCTCGCGACGGCGGTCGAACCGGTGCTCGTCGAAGCCGGCGCGCTGCCGGCGGCGGCCGGTGCGCCGCGCCTCGAGCTGGCCGTCGCGCGCGGCGCGCTCGGCGAAGGCTTCGCGGCGCCCGCGTCGCGCGCGGCCGGCACGCTGGCCGCGCTCGCCGGCGGCGGCGACATCGAACTGTACGAACTCGGCGAACCGGGCGCGGAGCCGCGGCTCGCATCGGTCGGCCGCACCGACGGCCCGCTGCTGCCGGGCGCCGCGCCGTTGTCGTTCGACACGTTCGCGCGCCGGGCGCTGACCGAGCCATTCGACCTGTGCCAGTTCGAATTCGAATCGCAGCCGTGGCGCTTCGACCGCGCGACGCTCAAGCGCCTGCGCGTGCCGATCGCGCTCGCCGCGGCGACGCTCGGCGTCGCGGTGATCGGGATGAACCTGCACTGGTGGAAGCTGTCGCGCGAGCGCGATGCGCTGTCCGCGCAGATCACCGAGACGCTGCTGTCCGCGTTCCCGAAGACGACCACCGTGCTCGATCCGCCCGCGCAGATGCAGCGTCAGCTCGACCAGCTGCGCCTCGCGGCCGGCGAGCTGTCGCCGAACGATTTCCTCGCGCTGTCGAGCGGCTTGTCGCGCTCGATGGGCGCGCTGCCGCTGAACGGCATCGCGTCGCTCGACTATCACGACCGTCGGCTCGACGTCGGCTTCAAGCCGGAGGTCAAGGTCGATCCCGATTTCACGCAGCGCCTCGCGCGTAACGGACTGTCCGGCGAAGTCGACAGCAACACGGGCAAATGGACGATCCGGAGCCGCTCATGAAAACCGAACAACTGAACCAGACGCTGACCCAGTTCTGGGGCGAGCGCTCGCCGCGCGAAAAGACGCTGCTCGGCTGGGGCGGCGCCGTGCTGGCGGTCGCGATCGCGTATTCGGTGCTGTGGTCGCCCGCGCAGGAAGGCCGCGCGCGGATCCAGCGCGAATTGCCGACGATGCGTCGCGAACTCGCGCAGATGACTGCGCAGGCGAACGAGGCGAAGTCGCTGACGGCCGCCGCGCAGGGCGTCGCGCCGACCGGCCTCGCGCTGAAGGACGCGCTGACCGCGTCGCTGTCCGATCACGGGTTGCAGGGCGCGCAGGTGCAGATCGTCGGCAACGGCGTGCAGATCCAGATGAAGAACGTGTCGTTCCCGGCATGGACCCAGTGGCTCGACGATGCGCGCCGGCAGTTCAAGGTGCAGGTCGGCGAAGCCCACGCCACGGCGCTGAAGGAAGACGGCCAGGTGGACCTGACGGCCGTGATGCAACCTTCCGTCCAGAAGTAGATGACGGCAGTGGATGACGCAAACGAAGGGCGGCCGATGCGGCCGTGGGCAAGGCGGCTCGTCGCCGTATTGCCGTGGGTGCTGGCGGGCGGCCTGGCGACGGCGGTGACGCTCGTCGCGCTCGCGCCGGCCGCGTGGATCGCGCCGCAGTTCGCGCGTGCGACCGGCGGCCACGTGAATCTCGTCGATCCGGACGGGTCGCTGTGGCACGGCTCGGGCACGCTGATGCTCGCGCCGGGCGCCGATCAGAGCGCGGCGACGCTGCTGCCGGGCCGGGTCGAATGGACCACGCGGTTCTGGCCGCTGCTGACCGGGCGCGTGCAGATGCGCATGCGGCAGACGGAAGCGATGCCCGATGCGGTCACGCTCGATGCGACCTGGCGCGGCGCGGTGCTGTCGGCGGGCACGATGGCCGTGCCCGCGTCGCTGCTCGCGGGGCTCGGCACGCCGTTCAACACGCTCGACCTGCAGGGCGACGTGCGGCTCGGCTGGAGCGACTGGCGGCTCATCGGCACCAACGCGTTCGGCCAGTTGACGGTGACGATCGATTCGATGAGTTCGCGCGTGTCGCGCGTGAAGCCGCTGGGTTCGTACCGGGCGGTATTGCAGGCGAAGGGCGCGGGCGCCGATCTCGATCTGTCGACGACGCAGGGCCCGCTGTTCCTCGACGGGCACGGCAGCTTCGGCCCCGGCCAGGGCTCGTTCCGCGGGACCGCGCATGCGGCGCCCGAGCAGCAGGCGAACCTTGCCGGGCTGCTGAACCTGCTCGGGCATCCGATCGGCAACAACCAGGTGTCGCTGATCTTCGGCGACGCGCAGCGCTGAACGCGCGCGTCGGCCGCTTCCCTTCCTACTTCTGCGCGAGCGGCGCGGCGGCCGACGGTGCGGCGGCCGACGGTGCGGCGGCCGCACCGGACGCCGGCAAAGGCGCCGGCGCCGCCATGTCGCCGTTCTCGCGCGCCATCTCCGATACGTTCCAGCCGCCGCCGAGCGCCTTCACGAGCCCGACCGACGACACCATCCGCTGCCCGGCGATCGTCGCGAGCTTTTGCTGCGCGGTGAACGCGGTGGTCTGCGCGGTCAGCACGTTCAGGTACGCGACCGTGCCGGCCTTGTACTGGTTCGTGACGATCGCGAGCGCGTGCTCGGCGCTGTCGACGGCCTGCCGCTGCACGTCGATTTCCTGCGCGAGGATGCGCTGCGACGCGAGGTTGTCCTCGACGTCCTGGAACGCGGTGAGCACCGCGAGGCGATAGGCGGCGACGTCCTGGTCGTAGGTCGCGCGCGCGGCGTCGGTCTGCGCGGCGCGCAGGCCCGCGTCGAACAGCGTGGCCGCGAGCTGCGGGCCGACCGTCCAGAAGCGCGCGGGCAGCGTGAACAGCTGCGACCACACCGAGCTCTGGAAGCCGCCGCTGGCCGACAGCGTCAGCGTGGGGAAGAACGCGGCGATCGCGACGCCGATCTGCTCGTTCGCGGCCGCCGCGCGGCGCTCGGCCGCCGCGACGTCGGGCCGGCGCTCGAGGATCGCCGACGGCACGTCGACCGGCGTGATCGGCGGCTCGGCCGCGAGCGGGGCCGGCGGCAGCGAGAAGGTCGACGCCGGTTCGCCGATCAGCGTCGCGATCGCATGCTCGTACTGCGCGCGCGCGACGCCGTTGTCGATCTGCGCGGCCTGCGCGCTCTGCAACTGCGTCTGCGCCTGGATCACGTCCGCGCGCGCGGCGACGCCTTGCGCGTACTGGTTCTGCGTGAGCTGCAGCGACCGTTCGTACGACTTCACGGTGTCGTCGAGCAGCTTTTGCAGCGCGTCGGACGTGCGCAACTGGAAATAGGTCTGCGCGAGCAGCGCCTGCTGCGACAGCCGCGCGTTCGCGAGATCGGCCGCGGCGGCCGCTTCGCCGGCGCGCTGCGCGCTGACGGTGCGGCTCACCTTGCCCCACAGGTCGGGTTCCCAACTGGCGTCGAGGCCGACGCTGTAGCTGTTGTTGATCGACCCCGTCGATCCGCTGCCGAAATTCGACGACGAGCTCGACGACAGCGACGTGCGCGGCGTCCGCGCGCGCGAGCCCGATGCGCTCAGCCCGACGGTCGGGAAATACGCGGCGCGCGCCTCGGTGACGAGCGCGCGCGCCTGCCGGTAGGCGGCCGCCGATTGCGCGATGGTCTGGTTCGACGCGTTGAGCTTGCCGATCAGCGCGTCGAGCTGCGGATCGCTGTAGACCGTCCACCACGCGCCGCGGTCGGCGCGATCGGCGGGTTGCGCGACTTTCCAGCCGGCCGGCGCTTCCTTGAAGGCGGCGGGGATCGACGTGTCGGGCCGGTGATAGTCGGGCCCGACGGCGCAGCCGGCGAGCAGCACGGCCGTCGCAATGGCGACGGCGGCGCTCAGCGGGCGAACGGCGCGCGGGAGGGAGGCGTACGGCATGGTGGTTTTCCTGTCTGGGCGTGGCGGCCGGCGAGCGGCGCCGCGCGATGCGGTCGTCGTGCCGCTGGCGGACAAATGGTAACTGACGGCGAGAAAGCTGCGCAGCCCTAAGGGTACGGTGCGCGGCGGCCCGGATGTGTTACCGGCGCGGCCGGCCGGGTTACCGGCCATTACGGCTTGCTTGCGGGACGGCAGGCGGGCGAACGGGCATACGACGCCGGCCGCGCGTGACGCGGCGGGCGATCGGACAGACTGGAATCGGGCCGGGATAGTGTGGCGCGCGGACGCGGTGCGGCGTCAGTGGCAGCGCACGGGCGCCGGGACGGGTTCGGCGGCGGCCCGCCATGTCGACGGCTCCGTCGCGGCCGGCTGGCTCGTGCGGCGCGCGCCGCCCTTCGCGTTGCGCTGCCGGCGATGATCGAACCACGCGAACCCGAGCGCCGCGAGCGAGCCGCCAGGCACGACCAGCATCGTCACGTACAGCGCGATTTTCCAGCCGCGGTGCGGCCCGGAAAACACATGATGAGCGGTATCGGTCAGGGTGCGGCGCAGCGCGCCGGCGGCATTTTTCAGGAACAGCATCGCGAACATCCTCGGGTGCCCGGCAGTGCGGGCCGATCGGTCAGAACATAGTCTCCGGCAGTGCAACATGCACGTCGTAACTGGTTGACTCAAATAATATTGACTAAGCAATCATTTTTCAAGATACTGGACGCGTTTTAACCCGAAACGCACTATTGCTGCGCGCGCAATCGTATGACCGGCGGCCTCTACGATCCCGAGAACATCGCGCTGGAAACGAGCCTCGGCTATTACCTGTCGAAGGCGAAGCAGGCGCTCGTCGAGCGGATGGATCGTGCGCTCGAGCCGTTCGACCTCACCGCGCAGCAGATCGGCGTGATCCTGCTGCTGTCGCGCGGCTACGCACGCACGCCGTTCGAACTGTCGCGCAAGATGTCGTACGACAGCGGGTCGATGACGCGCATGCTCGACCGGCTCGAACGCAAGGGGCTGATCGCACGCACGCGCAGCGAGCAGGACCGCCGGATGATCGAGCTGACGCTCACCGAGCGCGGCGTCGAAGCCGCCCGCGCGCTGCCGTCGCTGGTCGCGACCGTGCTCAACGCGCAGCTCGAAGGCTTCTCGGCCGACGAACTCGCGACGCTCACCGGCCTGCTGCAGCGCTTCATCGCCAACGGGCCCGGTTCGACCGGCTGCCCGAAGCCTGACGAAGCCGACTGCTGATGCGCGTGGAGCCCTCATGTCTCAGTTAAACGTTCGCTTATTTCTCTGTCTGGGCAGAAGATGACGAGGCACGTGCTCCACCTTTCCCCTTTTTCATTCCACCCGGCCGGGCCGCGCTGCGTCGCGCGTCCGTGCGTTGTGCCGGCGCGTCGCGCGCGCCGCGTCTAGGAGATTCCGATGTCCGCCACCACGGCATCCGCCCCCTCCCCCGCTGCCGAACCGGCACCGCTGACCGGCGGCGCGCTCGCGCTGCTGACCGTCGGGCTCGCGCTCGGCACCTTCATGGAAGTGCTCGACACGTCGATCGCGAACGTCGCGGTGCCGACCATCTCGGGCAGCCTCGGCGTCGCGACGAGCGAGGGCACGTGGGTGATTTCGTCGTACTCGGTCGCGTCAGCGATCGCGGTGCCGCTCACCGGCTGGCTCGCGCGGCGGGTCGGCGAAGTGAGGCTGTTCACGCTGTCGGTGCTCGCGTTCACGATCGCGTCGGCGCTGTGCGGCCTCGCGTCGAACTTCGAGACGCTGATCGCGTTCCGGCTGCTGCAGGGCCTCGTGTCGGGGCCGATGGTGCCGCTGTCGCAGACGATCCTGATGCGCAGCTACCCGCCCGCGAAACGCGGGCTCGCACTCGGGCTATGGGCGATGACGGTGATCGTCGCGCCGATCTTCGGCCCGTTGCTGGGCGGCTGGATCAGCGACAACTACACGTGGCCGTGGATCTTCTACATCAACCTGCCGATCGGCGTGTTCTCGGCGACTTGCGCGTACTTCCTGCTGCGCGGCCGCGAAACGAAGACGTCGAAGCAGCGGATCGACGCGATCGGCCTCGCGCTGCTCGTGATCGGCGTGTCGTGCCTGCAGATGATGCTCGACCTCGGCAAGGACCGCGACTGGTTCAACTCGTCGTTCATCGTCGCGCTCGCGCTGATCGCGGTCGTGTCGCTCGCGTTCATGCTGGTGTGGGAGGCGACCGAGAAGGAGCCGGTGGTCGACCTGTCGCTCTTCAAGGACCGCAATTTCGCGCTCGGCGCGCTGATCATCTCGTTCGGCTTCATGGCGTTCTTCGGCTCGGTCGTGATCTTCCCGCTGTGGCTGCAGACGGTGATGGGCTACACGGCCGGCAAGGCCGGCCTCGCGACCGCGCCGGTCGGGCTGCTCGCGCTCGTGCTGTCGCCGCTGATCGGGCGCAACATGCATCGGCTCGACCTGCGGATGGTCGCGAGCTTCGCGTTCATCGTGTTCGCGGGCGTGTCGATGTGGAACGCGACGTTCACGCTCGACGTGCCGTTCAACCACGTGATCCTGCCGCGGCTCGTGCAGGGCATCGGCGTCGCGTGTTTCTTCGTGCCGATGACGACGATCACGCTGTCGAGCATCTCCGACGAACGGCTCGCGAGCGCGTCGGGGCTGTCGAACTTCCTGCGCACGCTGTCCGGCGCGATCGGCACCGCGGCCAGCTCGACGTTCTGGGAGAACGACGCGATCTACCATCATGCGCGGCTGTCCGAATCGGTGAGCGTCTACGCGCAGAACACGACCGATTACCAGGGCGCGCTCGCGCAGCTCGGCATCGTCGGCCAGACGGCCAATGCGCAGCTCAACCAGCTCGTCACGCAGCAGGGCTTCATGATGGCGACCAACGACTTCTTCCACCTGTCGGCGGTGGTGTTCATCGCGCTCGCGGCGCTCGTGTGGATCACGAAGCCGAAGAAGGGCGCGGGGCCGGCGATGGGGCATTGAGGACACGCCGGGCGGCTTTGTATCGGGCGACCGCGGACCTTGCGGACGTGCCCCCAGTGAACTAAGCTAATAAATTGACTAAACTTAGTTCATTTGAGGTATGCCATGCAGACCTACAACATGCATGACGCGAAGACGAACCTGTCGCGTCTGATTGACGAGGCAGTTCACGCGGGTGAACCATTCGTGATCGCCAAGGCCGGCAAGCCGCTCGTCAAGGTCGTGCCGATCGATGCGCCCGAGGCGCCCCGGCCGGCGCGGATCGGCTTCATGAAGGGGCAGATCGTCGTGCCGCCCGACTTCGACAGGATGGGCGACGAGGCCATCCGGAAGCTGTTCGAGGGCGACGCGTGAAACTGCTGCTCGATACGCACCTGATCCTTTGGGCGGCGGCGGACGCGACCGAATTGCCGGATCAAGCCCGCACGCTCATCGAGGATCCCGCCCATACCCTGTTGTTCAGCGTCGCAAGTCTGTGGGAGATCGTGATCAAGCGCGGGCTCGACCGCAATGATTTTCAAGTCGATCCGCACGTGCTGCGTCGCAATCTGCTCGACGCCGGCTACGTCGAATTGCCGATCACGAGCGAGCATGTTGTCGCCGTGGAACAACTGCCGGCAGTGCATCGCGATCCGTTCGATCGGGTCCTGATTGCCCAGGCGATTTCGGAAGGCGTCACGTTGCTCACGCACGACCATACGGTGGCCCGGTATCCGGGCCCGATTCGGCACGTCTGATCGCGCCGAGCCTGAGCGACCCTCACTCCCTCGCCCGCAACCCCCCGAACGCCAGATCGTCGCCCGCCGCGAGCGGCAGCGTCGCCCGCGCGACGTCGAGCCATGCCCGCGCCGCGTGCGACAGGTAGCCTTTCTTCAGCCAGCCGAGCGCGATCGCCCACGTGATTTCCGGCTCGACGATCGGCCGGCACGTGAACTGGCCCGCGTCGAGCCGCCGGCAATACGGCTCGGGCAGCAGCGCGATGCCGACGCCCGCATGCACGAGCGCGGCCATGAAATCCCAGTGGCCGCTGCGGCTCACGATCGACGGCGTGAAGCCGGCCTGCCGGCACGCATCGAGCACCGCATCGTGCAGCGCGAGGCTTTCCGCATAGAACACGAACGATTCGCGCGCGAGATCCGCGAGCGGCACGGCCGTGTGCTCCTCCCAGCGCGACTCGCGCGGCGCGACGAGCCACAGCGGCGCGCGCACCATCGGCAGCCGCTCGAACGTGCCCGGATCGACGGGCTCGAGCAGCCCGCCGAGTTCCAGCTCGCCCGACGTCAGCGCGGCCTCGATCATCCGCGCACCTTGCTCGAACAGCTTCAGCTCGATGTTCGGATAGCGCTGCTTATATGCGGCGATGATCGGCGTGAACAGCGAACCGCCGAGCGGCGGAATGCCGATGGTCAGCTCGCCGCGTCCGAGCGTGCCGAGATCGTTCAGCTCCGATTGCAACTGCGCCTGCGCGGCGAGCACGTCCTGGCCGCGCTGGAACACGATCCGCCCGGCGTCGGTCAGCACCATCTGCCGGCCGTCGCGCAGCAGGAGCGGCGAACCGATCTCGTCTTCCAGCGCCTTCACCATCTTGCTGATGGTCGGCTGCGTGACGAACAGCCTGTCGGCCGCCGCGGTGAAGCTCTGCTGGCGAACCACCTCGACGAAGTACCGCAGCGCGCGCAATTCCATCGATCACTCCCCAGATTGGTGCGGCAACATCAAAACGAATTCCGAATTGGAATGATAAGGATAGAGACAAGTCATTTTATTTATGGTTAGGGGAAACCCTATACTGACGCCATCGACAGAAACACCCGTATGGAGCCCGTCATGAACAAGCCGACCGCCACTGCCGCCGCCCGCCCTGCCGCGTCGGGCAGCCTTGCGCACACGGGCCGGATCGTGCTGCAGGCCACCGCGCTCGGCGTGCTGTGGATGGCCGTCGACTGGGCCGTGCGCAAGGTCGGGCTGCCGATTCCGTCCGGCGTGATCGGCCTCGCGGTGCTGCTCGTGCTGCTGTTCTCGGGTCGCGTCGCGCCGGCGTGGGTGAAGGACGGCGCGAACTGGCTGCTGTCCGACATGCTGCTGTTCTTCGTGCCGGCCGCCGTCGCGGCCGTGCAGTACGGCGGGCTGTTCCGCGAGGACGGCTGGCGCATCGCGCTGGTGATGCTCGCCGGCACCGCGTTCGTGATGGTCGCGGTGGCCGTGGCGGTCGATCTCGCCGCGAAGCTCGAACGTCGGCTCGCCGCGCAGCGCGTATTCGCCGAGCGCCGCCGTACGCGCCTGAGCGCCGTCGCTCACTGAGCCGGAGCCGCCCATGCTCGCCGCGCTGTCGAACCTGCCCGCCGACCGCGTGAATACCGCGATCTCCGTCGGCTGCTTCGTGCTGACGGTCGTGCTGTATTTCGCGTCGAAGCGGCTCTATGCGTACAAGAAGACGCTGCTGTTCTCGCCGCTCGTGTTCGTGCCGGGCGTGCTGGTGCTGCTGGTGCTGCTGACCGGCATCCCGTATTCGGTCTATTTCCGCGACACGCGCTGGCTGATGTGGCTGCTCGGCCCGGCGACGATCGCGTTCGCGGTGCCGATCTACGAGTATCGCGAGCTGATCCGCCGCCACTGGCTGTCGCTGTCGGTCGGCGTCGCGGTCGGGATCGCCGCGGGCGTATGCGGGTCGCTGCTGCTCGCGAAGCTGCTGCACCTGTCGCCCGAACTGCAGCGCTCGCTGATGACGCGCTCGGTGTCGACGCCGTTCGCGCTCGCCGTGTCGGACAAGATCCACGCGCCGAAGGATCTCACCGCCCTGTTCGTGATCGCGACGGGCATCTGCGGGATGCTGCTCGGCGAACTGGTGCTGGCGCTCGTGCCGATGCGCACCCGGCTCGCACGCGGCGCGCTGTTCGGCGCGGCCGCCCACGGCGTGGGCACCGCGAAGGCGCGCGAGATCGGCAGCGAGGAAGGCGTCGTGTCGAGCCTGACGATGATGATCGCGGGCGTCGCGATGGTGCTGATCGCGCCGCTGCTCACGCTGCTGCCGATCTGACGATGCACGGGCGGGCGCAGCCGCCCGCCCCGCCGTCGCGCCCGCTCGCTCCGTCCGGCGGCCCGGTTCCCGCCCGCCGCGCGCCACCCTTGCTCCTTGTTCGTTTTCCCCGCCATTGCCGTCCAGCGTCGAGCCGACACCCGGCCGACCGTCGGGACAATCGGCTGAGATAGCCGCAATTCCCCCCTCTTTTCCGCCCATCGGCGTCGGCCCGGATGCCGAACAATGCATGCTACGAGACATCACGCACGCATTCACATGGCCACGACCGCAACCCCGACCGCCGACAAGCCGGCTTCGTCCGGCAAGTTCAAGCGCATCGCGCTCATCGCCGTCATCGCGCTGGGCGCGGCTGCCGCCGCCGCCGGCGGCATGTACGTGTTCCTGAGCAAGGCTGGCGTCGGCCATGCGAGCGCGCCCGCCGAGCCGGCGCCGCTTGCCGCGCCGACGTTTTTCGCGCTCGACCCGCTGACCGTGAACCTGCAGTCCGACGACGGCGCGCAGCACTACCTGCGCGTCGGCCTGTCGCTGAAGCTCACCGACCCGAAGGCGCAGGAGCAACTGACCGCGCGGATGCCGGAGATCCGCAGCCGGATCCTGCTCGCGCTGTCGAACAAGCATCCCGAGGAACTCGCGACGCCGGACGGCAAACGTTCGCTCGCGAACGAGCTGCGGGACCTGATCGAGCAGCCGACGCAGCCGGGCAACCAGCGCGCGAAGGTCGACGACGTCCTGTTCACCGAGTTCGTCGTCCAGTAACGCGGCCGCGAAAGGAGCGCGTATGGGTCACCAGGAGTTCATGTCCCAGGAGGAGGTCGATGCCCTCCTCAAGGGCGTCACGGGCGAAACCGATGCGGTCGACGAGCAGCGCGACACGTCGGGCGTCCGCCCCTACAACATCGCGACGCAGGAGCGCATCGTCCGCGGCCGGATGCCCGGCCTCGAGATCATCAACGACCGCTTCGCGCGCCTGTTGCGGATCGGCATCTTCAACTTCATGCGGCGCACGGCGGAAATCTCCGTCAGCCAGGTGAAGGTGCAGAAGTACAGCGAATTCACCCGCAACCTGCCGATTCCGACGAACCTGAACCTGGTGCACGTGAAGCCGTTGCGCGGCACGTCGCTGTTCGTGTTCGACCCGAACCTCGTGTTCTTCGTCGTCGACAACCTGTTCGGCGGCGACGGACGCTTCCACACGCGCGTCGAGGGCCGCGATTTCACGGCCACCGAGCAGCGGATCATCGGCAAGCTGCTGAACCTCGTGTTCGAGCACTACACGACCGCATGGAAAAGCGTGCGGCCGCTGCAGTTCGAATTCGTGCGCTCGGAAATGCACACGCAGTTCGCGAACGTCGCGACGCCGAACGAGATCGTGATCGTCACGCAGTTCTCGATCGAATTCGGGCCGACGGGCGGCACGCTGCACATCTGCATGCCGTACTCGATGATCGAGCCGATCCGCGACGTGCTCAGCTCGCCGATCCAGGGCGAGGCGCTCGAAGTCGACCGCCGCTGGGTGCGCGTGCTGTCGCAGCAGGTGCAGGCCGCCGAGGTCGAGCTGACCGCCAATCTGGCCGAGATCCCGTCGACGTTCGAGAAGATCCTGAACCTGCGCGCGGGCGACGTGCTGCCGCTGGAGATCGAGGACACGATCACCGCGAAGGTCGACGGCGTGCCGGTGATGGAGTGCGGCTACGGAATTTTCAATGGTCAATATGCGTTGCGCGTGCAGAAGATGATCGGCGCGAGCGATTCGATGAAGGAAGGTGGATATGAGTGAGCTGAACCAGACGCCCGACGACGACATGCAGGCGATGGCCGATGCGGCCCTCGCGGCGTCGGCCGCCGACGCGCAGGCGCCGGCCGCGGCCGACGAGGATCCGGGCATGGACGACTGGGCGGCCGCGCTTGCCGAGCAGAACCAGCAGCCGGTGCAGGCCGGGGCGACGGGCGCCGGCGTGTTCCAGCCGCTGTCGAAGGCCGCGGCGAACTCGACGCACAACGACATCGAGATGATCCTCGACATCCCGGTCAAGATGACCGTGGAGCTCGGCCGCACGAAGATCGCGATCCGCAACCTGCTGCAGCTCGCGCAGGGGTCGGTCGTCGAGCTCGACGGCATGGCCGGCGAGCCGATGGACGTGCTCGTGAACGGCTGCCTGATCGCGCAGGGCGAGGTCGTGGTCGTCAACGACAAGTTCGGCATCCGCCTGACCGACATCATCACGCCGGCCGAGCGCATCCGGAAGCTCAATCGATGAACGTCGCGATGCCCGGCCAGCGCGCATGCGGCGCGATCGCGGCGACGGCGCTGGCCGCCGTCGCGGCGCTCGCGTGCGCGCCGGCCGGCGCCGCCGACATGAACGCGGTGAACCACGCCGGTGCGATCGCGTCGAGCGTGACGGTCGGTTCGGCCGCGCCGTCGCTCGGCATCGGCGCGGTGCTGCAGACGCTCGTCGGGCTCGCGGTCGTGATCGGCCTCGTGTTCGCATGCGCATGGCTCGCCCGCCGCTTCGGCTTCCAGCCCGCCCGGCGCGGCGGCCCGCTGAAGGTCGTGTCGAGCGTCGGGCTCGGCGCGAAGGAAAGCGCGACGATCGTCGAGATCGGCGACACCTGGCTCGTGCTCGGCGTCGCGCCGGGCAACGTGCGCCTGCTGCATACGCTGCCGGCCGGTTCGGCGGCGGCCGCCGCGACCGCGGGTTCGGCCCCGGCACCGGCCGATACACCCGCCGGCGGCGATGCATCGGACGCCGGCCTGCCCGGCACGTTCGGCTCGCGGTTTCGCGCCGCGCTCGCGGGCGAAGCCGCGAAACGCCTCGGTCGCGGCAAGGACCGCTGACATGGCGCCGCGCCCTCTTTCCGACCTCGCATTCCGATGAAACACGCCTTCCTGCGGCGCGCGGCGCGCGTCGCGCCCGTGCTGATCCTCTGTCTCGCGCCCGCGCTCGCCTGCGCGCAGGCGAACGGCCTGCCCGCGTTCAACGCGAGCCCGGGCCCGCACGGCGGCACCACCTATTCGCTGAGCGTGCAGACGATGCTGCTGCTCACGATGCTGTCGTTCCTGCCGGCGATGCTGCTGATGATGACGAGCTTCACGCGCATCATCATCGTGCTGTCGCTGCTGCGCCAGGCGCTCGGCACCGCGACGACGCCGCCGAATCAGGTGCTCGTCGGCCTCGCGATGTTCCTTACCTTCTTCGTGATGTCGCCGGTGCTCGATCGGGCGTACAACGACGGCTACAAGCCGTTCTCCGACGGCTCGATGCCGATGGAGCAGGCCGTGCAGCGCGGCGTCGCGCCGTTCAAGACCTTCATGCTGAAGCAGACTCGCGAGACCGATCTCGCGCTGTTCGCGAAGATCTCGAAGGCCGCGCCGATGCAGGGCCCCGAGGACGTGCCGCTGTCGCTGCTGGTGCCCGCCTTCGTCACGAGCGAGCTGAAGACCGGCTTCCAGATCGGCTTCACGGTGTTCATCCCGTTCCTGATCATCGACATGGTCGTCGCGAGCGTGCTGATGTCGATGGGGATGATGATGGTGTCGCCGTCCACCGTGTCGCTGCCGTTCAAGCTGATGCTGTTCGTGCTGGTCGACGGCTGGCAACTGCTGATCGGCTCGCTCGCGCAGAGCTTCACGTAAGCGGAGGAACACGCGCGATGACGCCCGAACAAGTGATGACGCTCGCGCATCAGGCGATGATGGTCGGCCTGCTGCTCGCGGCCCCGCTGCTGCTGGTCGCGCTCGCGGTCGGCCTCGTCGTGAGCCTGTTCCAGGCCGCGACGCAGATCAACGAAGCGACGCTGTCGTTCATCCCGAAGCTGCTCGCGGTCGCCGCGACACTCGTGATCGCCGGCCCGTGGATGCTGACGACGATGCTCGACTACCTGCGGCAGACGCTGCTGCACGTCGCGACGCTCGGCGTCGGCTGAGCCGCGCACAGCGCCGGCGGCGATGTTCTCGGTTACCTACGCGCAGCTCAACGGCTGGCTCACGGCGTTCCTGTGGCCGTTCGTGCGGATGCTCGCGCTCGTCGCGACGGCGCCCGTCGTCGGCCACGCGGCGGTGCCGGTGCGCGCGAAGATCGGCCTGGCCGCGTTCATGGCGCTGGTCGTCGCGCCGACGCTCGGCGCGATGCCGGACGTCACCGTGTTCTCCGCGCCGGGCATCTGGATCCTCGTCACGCAATTCCTGATCGGCGTCGCGATGGGCTTCACGATGCAGATCGTGTTCGCGGCCGTCGAGGCGGCCGGCGACTTCATCGGGCTGTCGATGGGCCTCGGCTTCGCGACCTTCTTCGACCCGCACACGAGCGGCGCGACACCGGCGATGGGCCGCTTCCTGAACGCGGTCGCGATGCTCGCTTTCCTCGCGGTGGACGGCCACCTGCAGGTGTTCGCGGCGCTCGCCGCGTCGTTCCAGTCGCTGCCGGTGTCGGGCGACCTGCTGCACGCGCCGGGCTGGCGCACGCTCGCCGCGTTCGGCGCGACCGTGGTCGAGATGGGGCTGCTGCTCGCGCTGCCGGTGGTCGCGGCGCTGCTGATCGCGAACCTCGCGCTCGGCATCCTGAACCGCGCGGCGCCGCAGATCGGCGTGTTCCAGGTCGGCTTTCCGGTGACGATGCTCGTCGGGCTGTTGCTCGTGCAACTGATGGTGCCGAACCTCGTGCCGTTCGTGTCGCACCTGTTCGACATGGGGCTGGATGCGATGGGGCGGGTGTTGATCGGCTGGCGCTGACGGGCTGCGCGGACTTCAGTCGCCGGGAGACGACTCGGCCGGAATGGTGGCGGCGCACCCAATGGGATAGCGGCAAGCGCCAGAATCGGCCAGCTACCGAACACACGATATTCCAGTGCGTTCGGCAGCCGGTTTTCTCACGACGCTTGTATTAGCGGGGGGGGGGACCATCCGGCGAATGCGCCCTGGAGCGCGCCGGTCGCCATGCCCGCCAGGCCGTTGACAGCCCAGGGAACGCCAAGCATCGGCCCGGTAAGGGCTCCGCCGATCCCGCCCACCACCGAGCCTTGCAAGCCACCTACCACGGCGCCCCACGGGTTGCCGGCGCCAGCGACAAGCAGTCGTTCTTCATCGGACAGAATACGCATATTGCCGAGAGTATCGACGGTGTCGAACGTATCGCAGGCAAGCATCGCTTCTTCGTTGAAAACTGAATATGCCACCTTGGTCATCTCCTTTTTCTGAAAATGTAAAAAAACGACTCACTTAATGCGACACCTATCGCCGTGGCCAGCAGCGTAGATGCCGATCCTGCCGGCAGGATCGCAAATTTGGAATTTACAAAATTGATCGCGATAATCGATAAAATTGCGTTCGCTATCCTTGCGATAAAAATCATGGTCGGCTTTCTCTTTTGGATTTGGTGTGCTTGTCACTTAATGATCGGCATGGGTATCGATGGTGATAATCCAGTTGAAATCCGGGAATCGTAAAGCATCCATTCTTGCGAAAACGGTGAATGAGATTCGGCCGTTCACACACAACGTCCAGCCGACCATGCAGCGGCGAGAAATCGGCATCGACAGGTCGGTCGCAGCTTCGCTTTGAAACACGATCCGGATGGACGCCCGTCCATCAAGGGATTCGTGGAAAACCCCTAACGGAATCGCCGCCCCGCGAAAGGTAGCGGAAGGTTTCGCCTCCCTATACTCGTGATGACGATGCAGCAAGCATCGCGCCATACGATTACAACGAAGGAGACGATCCCGATGCGACCCATCCTGCGCACCCTCGCCGTTGCAGCCACCCTCACCTGCGCGCTCGCCGCCCACCCCGCTTTCGCCGACGACGACGGCAAGATCACGATCATGGTCGGCGGGATCGCGAAGATGATCTACCTGCCCGCGCGGCTCACGCAGGAGCTCGGCTACTTCAAGGCCGAGGGGCTCGACGTCGAGCTGCTGTCGCAGCCGGCCGGCGTCGACGCCGAGAACGAGCTGCTCGCGGGCGCCGTGCAGGGCGTCGTCGGCTTCTACGACCACACGATCGACCTGCAGAGCAAGGGCAAGGACGTGAAGGCGATCGCCGTGTTCGGCCAGGTGCCGGGCGAAGTCGAGATGGTGTCGACCAAGGCCGCGCCGACCTTCAAGTCGATGGCCGACGCGAAGGGCAAGACGCTCGGCGTGACGGGCCTCGGCTCATCGACCAGCTTCCTCACGCAATTCCTCGCGCTGCAGCACGGCATCCCGTCCACGCAGTACACGATGCTGCCGGTCGGCGCCGACGCGAGCTTCATCGCCGCGATCAAGCAGGGCCGGATCGACGCCGGCATGACGACCGAGCCGACCGTGTCCGCGCTCGAGAAGATGGGCGATGCGAAGGTGCTGGTCGACCTGCGCACGCTCGAAGGCACGCGCGCCGCGCTCGGCGGCACCTACCCGGCCGCGAGCCTGTACGTGCAGTCGGCGTGGGCCGATTCGCACAAGCCGCAGGCGACCAAGCTCGCGCACGCGTTCGCGAAGACGATGCAGTTCATCCACACGCACAGCGCCGAGGACATCGCCGCGAAGATGCCGGCCGACTACCAGAAGGACAAGGTGCTGTACGTGAACGCGCTGAAGGCGTCGCTGCCGATGTTCACGGCCGACGCGAAGATGCCTGCCGACGGGCCGGCGACCGTGCTGAAGGTGCTGTCGGCGTTCAACCCGTCGGTGAAGGGCAAGCACATCGACCTGACGCGTACCTACACGAACGAGTTCGTGAGCGCGAAGTAAGCAGCGGCGCCGGCGGCGGCGATCCCGCCGCCGTGCGTTCCCCGTTCCGGCCCGGTCGACCGGCCCGGCGCCGCCATGCGGCGACGCCCTCTTCACCCGCAGGACGAACGCGATGAATCAGGCAGTCTCCCCGAGCACACCGGCGATCGAGTTTCGCAACGTGTCGTGCCGCTTCATTTCGCCGGAAGGCAAGGCTACCGTCGCGCTGCGCGACTTCAGCATGAGTGTCGCGCGCGGCGAATTCATCGCGATCGTCGGCCCGACCGGCTGCGGCAAGTCGACGACGCTGAACCTGATCACCGGGCTGCTCAAGCCCGTGTCGGGCGAAGTGCGCGTGATGGGCCGCCCGGTCGACGGAATCGACCCGCGCATCGGCTTCGTGTTCCAGGCCGACGCCGTGTTTCCGTGGCGCAACGTGATCGACAACGTCGCGGCAGGCCCGCTGTTTCGCGGCCGCTCGAAGGACGTCGCGTACGCGCAGGCCGAGGAGTGGATCCGCAAGGTCGGCCTCGACAAGTTCACGAAGCACTACCCGCACCAGCTCTCGGGCGGGATGAGAAAGCGCGTCGCGCTCGCGCAGACCTTCATCAACCAGCCCGAAATCCTGCTGATGGACGAGCCGTTTTCCGCGCTCGACATGCAGACGCGCACGCTGATGCAGGACGAGTTGCTGCAGCTATGGTCCGCGAACAAGGGCTCGGTCGTGTTCGTCACGCACGACCTCGAGGAAGCGATCGCGCTCGCCGACCGCGTGTTCGTGCTGACCGCGCGCCCCGCGACGCTCAAGCGCGTGGTCGAGATCGACCTGCCGCGTCCGCGCGTCATGTCGGACGTGCGCTACGACGCGCGCTTCATCGAAATTTCCAGGAACATCTGGCACGACCTGCGCGAAGAAGTGCAGATCGGCTGAAAGCAAAGGACAGGAGCATGACCGACATGACGCTTCCCACCACCGCCATTGCGGCGACCACGCTCGAGGACGACGAGCGCGCCGCGCAACGCCGGCTGCGCCGCCGGCGAAACCTGATCGTCACGCTGCGGATCGCCGTACTCGTGTTCGTGCTGGGCGGGTGGGAACTCGCCGCACGGCTGAAGTGGATCGACCCGTTCTTCTTCTCGATGCCGTCGCTGATCTTCGCGCAGATCCAGGACTGGTTCGTGAACGGCACGTCGCAGGGCCCGCTGCTCACGCAGGTGTGGGTCACGCTCGAGGAAACCGCGATCGGCTTCCTGATCGGCTCGGTCGCCGGCGTGATCTGCGGGATCGTGCTCGGCCGCAACAAGCTGATGGCCGACGTGTTCGGCCTGTACATCCAGATCGCGAACTCGATTCCGCGCGTCGTGCTCGGCTCGGTGTTCGTGATCGCGCTCGGCCTCGGGATGGCGTCGAAGATCGCGCTGGCCGTCGTGATGGTGTTCTTCGTCGTGTTCGGCAACGCGTTCCAGGGTGTGCGCGAAGCCGATCGCTACCTGATCGCGAACGCGCAGATCCTCGGCGCGTCGCGCCGGCAGATCACCACGTCGGTCGTGATCCCGTCCGCGCTGAGCTGGATCCTCGCGAGCCTGCACGTGAGCTTCGGCTTCGCGCTGGTCGGCGCGGTGGTCGGCGAATTCCTGGGTTCCAAGCAAGGGATCGGGCTGTTAATCTCCACCGCCCAAGGCGCGTTCAACGCGAGCGGCGTGTTCGCGGCGATGATCGTGCTGGCCGTGGTCGCGCTGGCCGCCGACTATCTGCTGACGCGCATCGAGAAGCGGCTGCTGAAGTGGCGCCCCGCGGCGTTCTGAACACCGCGGAACGACGCCTGACATGACACACGCGACCGCGCCGGCGACCCCGGCGCGGTTCGGCATTTCGGAGAAGGAGCGCAACAGGATGGCGCACAGCCTGCGCGGACGGCTGCTGTGGTGGCTGCTGCTGCCGCTCGCGGTGTTCGTGCTGATCGCGGGCGCGATGTCGTACGACACCGCGCGGACCACGGCCGGGCTCGTGCAGGACAGCGCGCTCGTTGCGTCCGCGCGCACGATCGGCGAGGACGTCGAATGGCGCAACGGGCGCCCGGCGGCCGACGTGCCGCCGGCCGCGCTGGAGATTTTCGAATCGCCGTCGGGCGACTCGGTGTTCTACAAGGTGATCGACGGTCACGACCGCCTGCTCGCCGGCAATCCGGCGCTCGACCTGCCCGCGCGGCACGGCATCGAGCCGACGCTGTACGACACGTCGCTCGACGGCGTGCCGCTGCGCGCGGTGGCCTACGACCGCCAGCTCTACGACGAGGGGCAGGTCGAGACGGTCACGGTGGTCGTCGCGAAGACGACGCGTTCGTACGGCGCGATGGTCGCGACGATCTGGCGGCCGCAGCTCGTGCGCCTGTCGCTGATGCTGGTGCTCGCGGTGGTGCTCGTCTACCTCGGCCTCACGCTGGAGCTGCGCCCGCTGATGAAATTGAAGGACGACGTGGCCGATCGCGGGCCGATGGAACTGGAGCCGATCCGCCCCGAGCGGCTGCAGCACGAGCTGCGCCCGATCGTCGACGCGATCAACCAGTGCATCGCGCGGCTCAACACGCATACGGCCACGCAGCGCCGCTTCATCGCGGATGCCGCGCACCAGTTGCGCACGCCGATCGCGGTGCTCGACACGCAGATCCAGTACGCGCAGCGGCGCGGGCACGACGATGCGGAACTCGCGGCGGTGCTCGACAGCATGCAGCGCAGCAGCCGCAAGATGGCCGATGTGACCGACAAGCTGCTGCTGCTCGCGCATGCGGAAGCGACGCCGTCGACGCTCCTGACCCATCGCGTCGATCTCGCGGCCGTGGTGTCGAGCGTGCTGGAAGAGACGATCGTGCTCGCGCAGCGGCGCGAGATCGACCTCGGCGCCGATCTCGGCGAGCGGCTCGACGTCGCGGGCAGCGATAGCCTGCTGACCGCGCTGGTGATGAACCTCGTCGACAACGCGGTGCGCTACACGCAGCCGGGCGGCTGCGTGACGGTCTGCGCGCGGCGCGACGGCGATGCGGTCGTGCTCGACGTGGTCGACGACGGCCCCGGCATCCCGGCCGAGGCACGGCCGCACGTATTCAAGCGGTTCTACCGCGTGTCGGCCGATACCGAGGGCTCGGGCCTCGGGCTCGCGATCGTCCGCGAGATCGCGCAGGCGCACGGCGGCAGCGCGTCGCTCGCGCCGGGCCCCGGCAATCGCGGTATCGTCGTCACCGTGCGGCTGCCCGCTTTCGATTGAAGAGAACGCCGTCATGAAACTCCTGCTGGTCGAAGACAACGCCGAACTCGCGCACTGGATCGTGAACCTGCTGCGCGGCGAGGATTTCGCGGTCGACAGCGTCGGCGACGGCGAGCGCGCCGACACGGTGCTGAAGACCGAACGCTACGACGCGGTGCTGCTCGACATGCGGCTGCCCGGCATCAGCGGCAAGGAAGTGCTCGCGCGGTTGCGGCGCCGCAACGACAACGTGCCGGTGCTGATGCTGACCGCGCACGGCTCGGTCGACGACAAGGTCGACTGCTTCGGCGCGGGCGCCGACGATTACGTCGTGAAGCCGTTCGAGTCGCGCGAGCTGGTGGCGCGGATTCGCGCGCTGATCCGCCGGCAGGCCGGCGTCGGCACGACGCAGCTCGTGTGCGGCGATCTCGTCTATGCATTCGGCACGCGCGAATTCCGCTGCGGCGACGCCGTGCTCGCGCTGCGGCGCCGCGAGCACGCGATCCTCGAAACGCTGATGCTGCAGCAGAACAAGACGGTCTCGAAGGCGCGGCTGATGGACAGCGTGTTCGCGCTCGACGACGAACCGAGCGCCGACGCGATCGACATCTACATTCACCGGCTGCGCAAGCATCTCGCGCTCAGCACGGCCGAGATCATCACGCTGCGCGGGCTCGGTTACATCCTGCGCATGAAGAGCGCGCACGATTGACGCGGCTCGCTTCCGCACGCGCTCATAACGATTCGTAGCACGAATCGTTATCCAGGCCTGCCGAGCGTCGGGCGGAGTCGCTTCCGCACGCCTTCCCGATCCGGGATGATTGCGCGTTCGGTGTTTTCACCGATCCGATTCTTGCGTCGGGGAAAGCGTCGTGAAGGATTGCACCCTCTACGATGCTACGCGTCGGCCCTCTCGCTGTGGCCGGCAAGAGTCGGCATACATTACGTACTGCCAACGACCGGATTTCAATACGGCAGCTCGGAGGAGACGATCTTGAAACGAAAAACCCTGGCCCTTTCCATCGCGGCGGCAGGCCTGTGCGCCGGCCACGCGCATGCGCAGTCGAGCGTGCAGCTCTACGGCCTGATGGACCTGAGCTTTCCGACCTACCGGACCCACGCCGACGCGAACGGCAAGCACGTGATCGGCATGGGCAACGAAGGCGAGCCGTGGTTCAGCGGCAGCCGCTGGGGCCTGCGAGGCGCCGAAGACATCGGCGGCGGCACGAAGATCATCTTCCGCCTCGAAAGCGAATTCGTGGTCGCGAACGGCCAGATGGAGGACGAAGGCCAGATCTTCGACCGCGACGCGTGGGTCGGCGTCGAGGACGAGCGCTTCGGCAAGCTGACGGCCGGCTTCCAGAACACGATCGCGCGCGACGCGGCGGCGATCTACGGCGACCCGTACGGCTCCGCCAGGCTGTCGACCGAGGAAGGCGGCTGGACCAACTCGAACAACTTCAAGCAGATGATCTTCTACGCGGCCGGCCCGACCGGCACGCGCTACAACAACGGCATCGCGTGGAAGAAGCTGTTCGCCAACGGCATCTTCGCGAGCGCCGGCTACCAGTTCAGCAACTCGACGCAGTTCGCGACCGGCTCCGCGTACCAGCTCGCGCTCGGCTACAACGGCGGCCCGTTCAACGTGTCGGGCTTCTACAGCCACGTGAACCACGGCGGCTTCCGGAACCAGACGTTCTCGGTCGGCGGCAACTATACGTTCGACATCGTGCGCCTGAATGCCGGCTACTTCCGCTACAACGGCGACCAGGGCGCGCTCGGCCAGCGCCACGACGATGCGTGGACGGTGTCGATGAAGATCGCGCCGAAGGGCGCGCTCGACTACGAGCTCGGCTACCAGCAGATGCGCATCAAGAACGCCGCGAACAACGCGGACGGCTTCACGCCGAACGCGAACCTCGGCGCATTCAGCCTGACCAACGGCGTCGCCAACGGCTTCAAGGAGACGATCTACGGGTCGGTGTTCTATCACCTGAGCAAGCGCACCGAGGTGTACCTGGCCGGCGACTACATGAAGCTGCATGGCGGCTACACGGCGGCGTCGACGTTCGGCGCGAAGAACCAGCTCGAACTGACGTCGGGCATCCGGACGCGCTTCTGACCGGCGTTTCGCCCGGGCGGGGCCACCGTGCTCCGCCCGTCTCTCTTTCTGGAATCTCCATGCGGGCACGGCCGGCGCACTGCGCCGACCGTGCTTTTTTTCGTCCTGCCGCGACAAGCTGCGGGCGGGTCGCGATCGTCGTCGCACAAGCGCGATTCACTGCGCCGTTGCGCGCCGACCGACGCCAAAATGGACGTAATACGATATCTCGCCGTCATGCGTTGCTGAAGAATTCAGCGTTTTCCAGACGCGACGCCCGTCGTGTCACGGCGGCCCGACGGCCGTCAGGTACTGACGCACATGATATCGACACGATGTTTCCGGCGAATCGCCGTTTTGGGCTGGCTGGCCGCCGCTTGGCCGGCGCACGCGGCCGACTTGCTCGACGCGGTCAATGCGGCGAGGGGATTCGACTCGGGCATCGCCGCGGCGCGTGAAGCACGACTCGCCGGCCGCGAGAAGCGGTGGCAGGGGCTGGCAGGCCTGCTGCCGCGCGCGCAGATCGACGGCAACTACACGAAGCAGGATCAGCCGACGGCGACCTATGCGGCCGCGGTGCGTCGCCATAGCGCGTCGGCAACGATCACGCAGCCGATCTTCGATATGGCGCGTATCGCCGACTTCAAACGGGGCGGCGCACTCGCCGACCAGGCCGACATCGAGTACGAAAAGGCCCGGCAGACCCTCATCACGGACGTCTCCAACGCGTATTTCGACGTGCTGTATGCACGCGAGGTACTGCAGGCGGCCGATTCCGCTCGGCAGGCGTTCCAGCGGCAGTTCGACCAGGCGCAGGCCGCGCTGCGCATCGGCGACGGCACGCGGACCGACGTCGACGAGGCGCGGGCCAATCTCGATGACGCGCTTGCGCGCAAGGTCGGCGCGCAAACGGATCTGGAAATCGCGAGCGGCACGCTGCGCCGGCTGACGGGGCTGCCCGCGGACGACATAGCGCCGATCGCATGGCAGTGCGTGCCGCCCGCGGCACCCGTCGACCTGTCGACCGCGATGGACGAAGCCGCGCTCGACAGCGTCGACGTGCGCCTGGCCGAAAAGCAGCTCGAGCAGTCGCGCGCCGACATCGTTGCCGCGACCGGCGCGAACCTGCCCGTCGTGAACCTGCAGGCGAGCTACGGCACCAACTGGAGCCGCGGCGCCGACGAGAACGTGCTGGACAACATCTTCGGCACGACGTCGAAAACCCGTTCGTCGGTGATCGGCGTGACGATCACGATTCCGCTGTTCGCCGGCGGCGGCCCGCTGTCGGCGAGCCGTGAAGCCTATCGCCGCCGCAACCAGGCGCGCGACGCGCTCGAGGACGCACGCCGCAAGGCGCGCGAGCGCGCGCGCAGCGCGTATCTCGGCATCACCAACGGTCTCGCGCTGATCCGCGCGCAGGAGCGCGCGCTCGCGTCGGCCGACAGCAAGGTGAAATCGACGCGCCTCGGCCGTGAAGTCGGGCTGCGCACGCAGATCGACGAGCTGAATGCGCAGCAGCGCTACTTCGAGGCGATCCGCGATCTTGCCGACACGCGCTACCGCTACCTGCGCGCACGGCTCCAGCTGTCCGCCGCCATCGGTACGCTCGGCGACCACGACGTGGCCGCCCTCTCGTGCGCGGCGCCGGGTTCGCCATGACGCGCCGCGCGCCTGCCCCGCCCTTTTTCCGCGAACACTCATGACCGACTCCCTGTTCCGCCAGGAAGCGCTCGATGCGACCAAGCACAAGCTGATGGGCACCGTTGCGCTGTATTCGCCGCCCTATCGCTGGCTGACGATCGGCATCGTGTCGGCGCTCACGCTCGCGATCGTCGCGTTCCTCACGTTCGGCACCTATACGAAGCGCGAACGGGTCGTCGGCCAATTGCTGCCGGCGAAGGGGCTGCTGACCGTGGCGCCGCCGCTCGCGGGAACCGTGATCGACACGCGCGTGCGCGAAGGGCAAACGGTCGCCGCGGGCGCGGAGCTGATGGCCGTATCGGGCGAGATCGCGACACAGCTCGGCGCGACGCGCGAGATGGTCGCGCGGCAATTGAAATTCCAGCGCGAACGGCTGCAGACCGATCTCGCCGGGCAGACGCAGTTGAGCGACGAGGCGCGGCGCGGCCTGCGCGTGCAGGCGGCAGCGCTGAACGACCAGCTCGCGCAGATCGCGCAGCAGAAGATCCAGCGCACGCGCCAGGCGGAACTGTCGCGCCGGCAGCTCGACAAGCTGCAGGCGATGCGCGAGGAAGGCTACGTGTCGAACAGCCAGGTGGAACAGCAGGAAGGCGTGTTGCTCGACGCGCAGACGCGCCTTCAGGATCTCGCGCGCCAGCGGCTCGACGTCGACCAGCAACTCGACCGGATTCGTCAGCAACTGCGCGAACTGCCGCTCAACACGCGCAATCGGCAGAACGACATCGAGCGCAAGCTCGCGGAGCTCGACCAATCGATCGCCGAAAACGAGGCGCGTCGCGCGGTGATCCTGCGCGCGCCGCAGGCGAGCGTCGTCGCGGCGCTGCTCGCGAAGCCGGGGCAGCTCGTCGGCGCCGGGCAGACGGTCGTGTCGCTGCTGCCGCAGGGCGCGCAGCTCGAAGCGCAACTGATGGTGCCGAGCCGCGCGATCGGTTTCGTGCGCGCCGGCGCGCGCGTCGTGCTGCGCTACGAGGCGTACCCGTTTCAGAAGTTCGGGCAGCAGTTCGGGCGCGTGACCGAGGTGTCGCGCACCGCGCTCACGCCGCAGGAGGTCGCGAACCTGACCGGCCGGACGAACGTGCCCGAGCAGCTTTATCGGGTCGTCGTCGCGCTCGACCGGCAGGACATCCTCGCATACGGCAAACCGGAAGCGCTGCGCCCGGGCATGGCGCTGGAAGCCGACGTGCTGATCGACCGGCGACGGCTGATCGAGTGGGTGCTCGAACCGCTGTACGCGCTCGGCCGGCGCGCATCGTCGTGATCGCGCCTGCGTGCACGCATACGTCATGGAGCAATAAAACGATGAAATGGATGGACGCGTTGCAGTTCGGCTGGCGTCGCCGGCTGCCGGTCATGTTGCAGACGCAGGCGGCCGAATGCGGGCTCGTCTGCGTGGGCATGGTGGCGAGCTATTTCGGCCACGATCTCGACCTCGTCAGCCTGCGCCGCCGTTTCAGCCCGTCGCTGAAGGGCGCCACGCTCGGCGACGTCATGCTGATCGCCCATCGGCTGGGTCTCGCCTCCCGTGCACTCCGACTCGAGCTCGACGAGCTCGGCCGGCTGCGGCGCCCGTGCCTGCTGCATTGGGACATGAACCACTTCGTCGTGCTGAAGTCGGTGTCGCGCGGCAAGATCACGATTCACGATCCGGCGCGCGGCCTCTGCGACGTGCCGATGTCGGAGGTGTCCGCTCATTTCACCGGGGTGGCGCTGGAACTGCTGCCGTCGCCGTCGTTCAAGCGCACGCAAGCGCGCGAATCGATCTCGATGACGCGGCTGATCGGCAACGTGACCGGCATTCGCACGACGCTGGTCCAGGTCTTGCTGCTGTCGGCCGCGCTCGAGGTATTCGGCATCGTCACGCCGTTCTACATGCAGTGGGTGATGGATCAGGTGCTGGTGTCGGCCGACGCCGATCTGCTGACCCTGCTCGGGATCGGCTTCCTGCTCGTCGTGCTGTTCCAGAACGCCGTGTCCGCGCTGCGCTCGTGGGTCGTCACGTGGTTCTCGAGCCTGCTCGGCGTGCAATGGACCGCGAACGTCTGCTCGCATCTGTTCCGGCTGCCGCTCGCGTACTTCGAGCAACGGCACATCGGCGACGTCGTATCGCGCTTCGGTTCGATCGGCACGATCCAGAGCACCCTGACCACCCAGTTCATCGGCGCGCTGCTCGACGGCGTGATGGCCGTCGTCACGCTCGGCATGCTGTTCGTCTACAGCCCCGTGCTGACATGGCTCGTGCTCGGCCTGTTCGCCGTCTACGGCCTGATTCGCTGGGTGTCGTACCGACCGTTCCGGCAGGCGAACGAGGAACACATCGTCTACGCGGCGCGCGCGCAGTCGAACCTGCTCGAATCGATCCGCGGCGTGCAGGCGGTCAAGCTCGCGAACCAGCAGGACGCGCGCGTCGCGGCCTATGCGAACGCGATCGTCGAGACCACCAACAAGAACGTGGCCATCCAGCGCCTGTCGATCGGCTTCTCGACGCTGCAAGGCGTGATCTCCGGCGCCGGCCGCGTGGTGCTCGTGTGGCTTGCGGCGAAGCACGTGCTCGACGGGCAGTTTTCGGCCGGCATGCTCGTCGCGTACGTGAGCTTCGCCGACCAGTTCATGTCGCGCGGCGCGGCGCTGATCGGCACGATCATCGATTTCCGGATGCTGCGCCTGCACGGCGAGCGCCTCGCCGACATCGTGCTGACCGATGTCGAGGGCGACATGGAGGCGAAGATCGCGCATGCCTCGCGGGGGACGGACGATGCCGGCCCGCCGGCGATCGACGTGCGCGGCGTGAGCTTCCGCTACGGGGAAACCGAACCGTGGGTGCTCGAGGACTGTTCGTTTTCGGTGGCGCCCGGCGAATCGATCGCGCTCGTCGGCCCGTCGGGCCACGGCAAGACGACGATGGCGAAACTGATGCTCGGCCTGCTTGCGCCCGAGCAGGGCAGCGTGTGCATCGATGGCATCGACATCCGCAAATTCGGCCTGCAGCCGTATCGCGACCGGATCGGCTGCGTGATGCAGGACGACATCCTGTTCGCCGGTTCGATCGCCGACAACATCTGCTTCTTCGATCCGCAACCGGACCACGCGCGCGTCGAGGAAGTCGCGCGGCTCGCGCAGATCCACGACGACATCGTCGCGATGCCGATGGGTTACCAGAGTCTCGTCGGCGACATGGGCTCGTCGCTGTCGGGCGGCCAGTGCCAGCGCGTGCTGCTCGCGCGCGCGTTCTACCGGAAGCCGGCGATCCTGGTGCTCGACGAGGCGACGAGCCATCTCGACGTCGAGCGCGAACGCCTGATCAACGACGCGGTGCGGGCGATGAACGTGACGCGGATCATCATCGCGCACCGGCCGGAAACCATTCGCAGCGCGGACCGGATCGTCGAGCTCGTGCAGGGCCGCGCGCGGGCGCTGGAGTGCGGCGCACTGGCCGTGTGACGGCGCGGTGACCACGGAATCCTCGTCGCGCGATGCGCGGCGGGCCGGCCGACGCCGATCCGGCCATCACGATCGGCAACACGTAACTGCAAGGAGAACGTCAATGCGTGAATTGACGATGATGGAAATCAACGAAGTGAGCGGCGGGGGTGTCATGAGCCGGCTCGGTGCGTCGGTGCTGGGCGGGATGGCCGGCATCATCAGCGGCACGGCCAAGGGCGCCGTGGTCGGCGGCGCACAGGGCGGGCTGCTCGGCGTGGGCCTCGTCAGCGGCGCGGCGGGCATGGTCGTCGGCGCCGTGTATGGCGCCGTCAGCGGCGCGGTCTACGGGCTGGTCAACGATGCCCCGCAGACGCTCAAGGTCTTCAATACGCTGATGGAGAACGTCTTCGACTGGCTGGCGCCGACGCCGAAGTGATCGGCCGTGCTCGGGATTCGACGTTCCGAGCGCGTGTCGGCATCCGCCGCTTCGCGTCACGCACGACGGCGCGGCATCCAACATGTACACCTTCAATCGAACAGTAAATCATGCGTATCTTGAACGACGTGGAATGCAGGGCCGTCTCGGGCGGCCTGTCGACCAGCACGGTGCTGGACTGGATCAACAATCTGATGCGGCCGAGCAAGCCTTCCGAACCCTGGGTCAATCCGTTTCCGGCCGACAATCAACAGATCGGCGCGGTGGAGGCAATCGGGAAATTCGTCGCCGCCGTCGGCATTGCGGTCGCGGTCACCGGCTGGTCGCTGATCCGCAACGGCGGGCGGTAAGCGTCCCACCGGAACGGAATCTCGCATCGATGCAGTCATTCGTCCTCCTATATTTTCGAGATTGTGCAGGGTGAGGATCGAGATTTATGGACGAATTGCGATAGCGAAATTTAGCCATTCAGAGTGAAATCGAGTCGGTTCGTTCACAGCAGCACGAATCGAGTTTTCAATCAGTCATTCAAAAGGAAATCAAACGATGATCAAGCAACTTAGCGTAGCTGCCGCAACGGTGGCCACGATCGCCTTGGCGCCGACCGCCGCGCACGCGTACGACGGCACCGTGACCTTCACGGGTTCGCTGTCCGGCGCGACCTGCACGGTCAAGGTCAACGGCGCGAACCAGAACGGCACCGTGCAATTGCCGAGCGTGGGCGCGAGTTCGCTGGCGTCGAAGGGCGCGACGACCGGCGCGACGAATTTCACGATCGCGCTCAGCGACTGCACGAACGCGGACGGCAAATCGGTTCGCGCATTCTTCGAAGCCGGCCCCACCGTGAACACCAACGACGGCACGCTGGCCAACCGCGCGAACGTCAATGCGGCAACGAACGTCGCGGTGCAGCTGCTCGACATCGACGGCAAGGCATTGAAGGCCGGCGACATCAGCCAGCGCAACGGCGGCTCGGTGGCGCTCACGAACAACAGCGCCACGCTCGTCTACGGTGCGCAGTACTACGCGACGGCCGCTGCAACCGCCGGTAGCGTGAACACGTCGGTCACCTATTCGATCGACTACCTCTAAGCGTCAGTCCGTCGGGTGGGCGGCGTATCGTATCCGTCCGCCCGACGCTTCGTATCGACCAGTCGCGCCATGCGCGCTTCTCGTCCGGCCGCGCATCGTCACGAAGCGCCGTATGCCGGCGCTTGCGGCCCATCGCATCACATGATGACCCGATTCTTATCCCTTCTGTCCCGTCGGCTCATGCCGTGCCTCTGCGCGATGCTCGCGTGCATGACGCAGCAAGCGGCGGCGAGCGTCGTCATTTCCGGTACGCGCGTGATCTATCCCGCGGGCGACCGTGAAATTACCGTCAAGATCGACAACAACGGAACACTGCCCTCGCTCGTGCAGGCCTGGCTCGACGACGGGGACGTGCACTCGCGCCCCGGCACCGCCACGGTGCCGTTCGTGATGATGCCGCCGATTTCCCGGATCGATCCCGGCAAAGGCCAGACCCTGCGGATCGTCTATACCGGCGATCCGCTCCCGCAGGATCGCGAATCGGTGTTCTGGCTCAATGTGCTGGACATTCCGCCGAAAGTCGACGAGTCGAGTACGACGACGGCGCTACAGCTTGCGTTTCGTACGCGTATCAAGCTGTTTTTCCGGCCGGTCGGCCTCGATGCGGACGGCGCCGTCGCCGCGGCGAAGCAGTTGAAATGGTCGGTGGTACCCGCGCCGGGCGGCGACGGGCATGCGTTGCGCGCAACGAATGCGTCGCCGTTCAACGTCACCGTGTTGTCGGCGCGCGTCGCCCACGGCGGCCGCACGTACGGGACCGTCGACGGTGCGATGGTGGCGCCCGGGCAATCGCACGTTTTCCCGCTGGACGCCCCGTTGCCGGCGCTGCCCGGTCGGACGAAGCTCGATTATTCGACGATCAACGACTTCGGCGCTGGCGTCGAATGGCAGTCGTCGATCGACGATACGCCGTAGCGCCGCCCGCTCCCCCTCTCGACATCCGCCCAGTGCCCGGCCGCCGCCATTCGCGCGCGCCGCGGCCCGTCATTCGAGTCTCTGGAGTCAATGCCATGGAACGCGCCGATTGCGCGACGACGCGACGCGTCCGTCCACTCATGCCAGCGTTGCGCCATTCGTACGCGATGGTGCTGCTTGCGTGTTCGTCGCTGCCGCTCACCGCCGCCGCGAGCGAACCCGCGCCGGCGGCCGGCCGCATGCCGGGTGTCGGCGATGCCGAAGCGGCGCGCAAGCCCGGCGGTAACCCGGTGCAGTTCAATCCGGACCTCGTCGCTTCGCCGGCCGGCGATGACATCGACCTGTCGCGTTACGAAAAGGGAATGCCCGTGTGGCCCGGCCGCTACCGTTCGGACGTGTATCTGAACGGCTCGATGCTGGGCCGCGACGACGTGACGTTGCGCGAGCCGAGCCGCGGCGCCGTGCAGATCTGCATCAGTCGCGCGCTGCTCGACAAGTTCAACGCGAACCTCGCCCAGATCCCGCCGGAACGGCTCGCGCTGCTCGACGCCCCCGGCGCATGCATCGCGCTGGAACAGCTGCTGCCCGGCACGTCGGCATCGTTCGATGCGGCGGAGGCCCGCCTCGACGTGCAGATTCCGCAGGCGCTGTTACGGCGCGCCGCGCGCGGCTACGTAGATCCGGCGCTGTGGGACAACGGCGTGACGGCGGGATTCGTCGGCTACAACGCGAACATTTACCGAAACGTCGCACGTGGGATGAGCGCGAACAGCGCGTATGTCGGCGTGAATGCGGGCATCAACGTCGGCGGCTGGTATCTGCGGCACGACGGCGCGCTGAACTGGCAGCAACGCGGCACGAAACGCTACGGCAGCGTCAACACCTACGTGCAGCACGATCTGACGGCGCTCAAGGCGAGGGTGCGGATCGGCGACGCGAACACGTCCGGCGAACTGTTCGACACGTTCGCGTTTCGCGGCGCGCAGCTCGCGAGCGACGACAGCATGTGGCCGGATTCGCAGCGGGGCTATGCGCCGGTCGTGCGCGGCATCGCCAATACCAACGCGCGCGTGACGATCCGGCAGAACGGCTCGGTGATCTACGAAACGGCGGTGCCGCCCGGACCGTTCGTGATCGACGACCTGTTTCCGACCGGCTACGGCGGCGATCTCGACGTGACCGTCACCGAAGCGGACGGCAGCGCCCGCGCGTTCAAGGTGCCCTACGCATCGGTCGCGCAATCGTTGCGGCCCGGCCAGAGTCGGTTCAGCGTGGTCGCGGGCACCGTGCGCAACCTGGATCTGTCGTACACGCCGCACTTCGTGCAGGCCACCTACAGCCGCGGCATCACCAATCTGCTGACGCTGTACGGCGGCGTGCTCGCGAACGAAAACTATCAGAACGTGCTGGCGGGCGGCGCGCTCAACACGCCATTCGGTGCGATGGCGCTCGACATGTCGGGCGCAATGACGTCGCAAGACGGCCAGCGGCTGCGCGGAACCAGCGTGCGCGTCACGTACAGCAAGACGATCGAGGCGACGGACAGCACGCTGTCGGTGGCCGCCTATCGCTTCTCGTCTGCCGGGTACCTCGATTTCGCCAACGCGCTCACCTTCGTCGACAACGTCAAGCGCAACCTGACCGGCGCCGACGCACTGCCGGCATGGCGTGCGCGCAATCGCATCTCGATCACGGCGGCGCAGCCGCTCGGCGACCGCTGGGGCCAGCTCTACATCAGCGGCTATACGCAAAACTACTGGGCCCGCGGCGGCAGCGACACGCAGTTCCAGATCGGCTACAACAACCGCTATCGCCAGCTCGATTACTCGGTTTCGGCAAACCGGTCCCGCACCTATACCGGCGATCTCGATACGCAGTACATGCTGACCGTGTCGATGCCGCTGGGTTCGAAGCCGATGGCGCCGCGCTTGACCGTCAATCTCGCGCGCGACAGCGTCAGCGGCTTCACGTCGATGGCCAGCGCGACCGGTTTCCTCGGCACGCGCAACGAGGGCAGCTATTCCGTTTCCGCCGCACGCGAAACCGGCGCGACTTACTCGGGCAACGTGTCGGGGCAATACCGGACGCCCTACACGACGGTCCAGGGCGCGTTCGCGAAGGGCGACGGCTATACGTCGGGGTCGTTCGGTTTGAGCGGAGGCGTCGTGGTCCACCCAGGCGGCGTGACGGCGACCCCGTATACGGCCGACACGATGGCTGTCGTCGCCGCACCGGCGGCGGGCGGCGCGGCGGTGGCCGGTTACGGCGGCATTCGCCTCGATTCGCGCGGCTATGCGGTCGTGCCTTATCTGAATCCCTATCGTCTCAACCGGATCGAGCTCGATCCGCGCGGCCTGCCCGCCGACGTCGAGCTGGAAACGACGAGCCAGCAGGTCGCGCCGCGCAACGGCGCCGTCGTGATGCTGCGCTATCCGACGGTGCAGGGGCGAGCGTTGCTGATCGGCTCGAAGGTATCCGACGGCACCGAGTTGCCGTTCGGGGCGCCGGTATTCGACGGCGCCGGAAACCAGATCGGGATCGTGTCGCAGGGCGGCCGGATTTATGCGCGGCTGCGGGAACCGGACGACGTGCTGACCGTGAAATGGGGGCACGCCGACGCGTGGCAATGCTCGATCAAGGTTGCGTTGCCGCCGCCCGATCGGCACGCCGCACGCGTCGGAATCGAGCGCATCGACGCGCCGTGCCAGCTGCAAGCGAAACCCGCCGCCGCGAGCGGCGAATCGGCCGCTCGACGAGGCCTCGCAGGAGAATCGTGATGGACCGCAAGGAAAGGAAACGGAATGCGCATCGGCGCGCAAACTGGCTGAGCGCCGTGTTCGGCGCGCTGCTGTGGATGGCCGGCATCGGCGCCGCGCATGCGGCGCTGGCGAAATGCCAGCCTTCGTCACCGGCCGACCTCGGCCGGTTGCCGGAATCGCTGAAAATTTCCGCGGACGCGCCAATCAACACGGTCCTGTGGAGCAAAAAGGGCATCACGATCTCCGCGACGTGCACGAAGACCCTGCCGGTCCCGGGAACCAGCGGCGTGCCGGCGACGCTGTATCGATGGGCCGACGATCCCAAGCTGATGGCCAACGGGCTCGCGCTGTACGTCACTTACCAGGGCAACCGCGGGCACGGCGCCGCGTCGTTTCCGATGGGCACGACGATCAAGGCGTTCGGGGAGACGGTCGTCACGGCGACCGTCGACGTCGAGCTGGTCAAGGTCGGACCGACGCCAGCCGTCCCGACGGACTTTCCCGTCCTGTCGGTCCTCACGGTATTGATCGGCGGCCCGGACAACGCATATTCGGATTCGGCCCGCTACCTGACGCTCGGCTTCAACAATATTTCGTTTCAGGCGACGACCTGCTCGACCACGACGCCGTCCGTCGCCGTCGATCTGGGTACCCAGTCGCTCGGCAAGTCGTCGGGGCTCGGGTCCGGCGTCGGGTCGACATCGCCGGCCAAGGGGTTCTCGATCGGCCTGCGCTGCGACGCCGGCGTCGCGGGCAACTTCATCGTCAACTTGATGCTCGACGGCAACACGGTCGATGCATCGAACGGCGTGCTCGCGCTGTCGTCGTCGAGCGGAGCCACGGGCGTAGGCATCCAGGTGCTCAGGAGCGACGGTCAGCCCGTTCCGTTCGGCACACCATGGAAGGTCGCGGGATCGCTGTCGTCGACGCTGCTGGTGCCGCTCTCGGCCCGCTATTACCAGACCCGGCAGACGACCCGGGCCGGCACCGCGAACGGGGCGGCGACCTTCACGATCATCTACCGGTAACACCGCGGCGCGTGTACCGCGCCGCTCAGAGCAATCCGTTTTCGTACGCGTATCGGATCAGGTGAATGTTGGTGTCGGCGCGCAGCTTGCGCATGGCCGTGTATTTTTGTGTCGATACGGTGCTGACCGAGCGGCCGAGCTGTTTCGCGATGTCGGCAAGCGAGTGCCCGGAAACGAACAACCGCACGACATCGAGCTCCTTTTGCGTGAGCGGCGGCGGGGCCTCGTGCAATACCGTGCCGGCCTGATCGACGATCGTCCGGACGGTCGGCGACAGATAGTGCGAGCCGCCATCGTTGATGTATCGGCATGCGCGCAGGATCTCCCCGACTTCGTCCTCCTTGCTGACGATGGCCGCCACGCCCAGGCGGACGGCGGCCGCGAACACGGTCGGATTCTTCTGCGCGGTAAACAGCACGCGCCGGGCTTTCGGTGCCACGTCTCGAAGCTTGCGCAATAGCGCGAACCCGTCGACCGGCCGGTTGCCGCGGGTCATCGAATAATCGACGACGACGATGTCGGTCGACGCGCGGGCCAATGATTCGATCAACAGCGAACCTTCATTGCAACAATGCTCGACGTGAAAGGACGGGTCGCGCTGGAACAACTGCATGAGTACGCTGACGACAACCGGATGATCGTCTGCAATGGCGACGGTAATGGCCATAAGGAACTTCTCGGAAAATATTTTGACCGGACAAGTCAACACGGACATCCGCATCAATGTGAAAGGGGTTCGGCTGTTACCGTTCAGGGCGGTGCCGATGACGCTGGTCAAGTAATAATCGATCGATTATTTTCTAAAGGGGACAGAAGGACGAAATCGAACGTGACATTGGATCATAGGCAATGAATCTGCAATGAATCGACCATCTCTCCATTCGCCGCCGTTGATATTCGGATATTCTCGCGACGCCCTATCAATTGCAGTCTCGGGAATCGCTGACTATCCCGGAAATTCAAAAAAGTGTTTCAAACCGTTTCAACTCGTCGTAGTCGCTGCAGCGTCGAATACGGGCAATCGGGTCGCGCAATGCGATAATCCGGTAGCCTCGGCGCCGCGCATCCCGTGCGGCGCGGACGCGCGATTTCGCCCCATATCGGCGCTTGACCTGCGCCGACCGACTCGCTAGCGTTTCGGGTTTGCCCGGGCGGCCATTGCCGCCGGTGCCGTGAGCGCGCCCGACGTCCTGGCGCGCGCGGCCGGGCTCCGATGGAAAAGACGATGCAGAAACTCGATGCGGCCAGCCCGCAGGCGATGTCGACGGATTTCACCGCCGACAACGTCGCGCGCCTGAAGGCGCTGTTCCCCGAACTCGTGACCGAAGGCCCGGACGGCGCGTCGGTCGACGTCGACGTGCTGAAGGCGCTGATCGGCGAACACACGGTCGGCGACGCCGACGAGCGCTACGGCTTCCACTGGCACGGCAAGCGCAGCGCGCGCCAGGCCGCGCTGACGCCGTCGACGGGCACGCTGCGCCCCTGCCCCGACGACAGCGTCGCATGGGACGACACGCGCCATCTCGTGATCGAGGGCGACAACCTCGACGTGATGAAGCTGCTGCACAAGAGCTACGCGGGCAAGGTGAAGCTCGTCTACATCGACCCGCCGTACAACACCGGCAGCGATTTCGTCTATCCGGACGACTTCAGCGACAGCATCCGCCACTACCTGGCGATGACCGGCCAGACCGACGGCGGCGTGAAGCGCAGCACCAATACCGAGGCGAACGGCCGGTTCCACACCGACTGGCTGAACATGATGTATCCGCGCCTGAAGCTCGCGCATGCGCTGCTGTCCGACGAAGGGCTGATCGCCGTGCACATCGACGAGCACGAAGTGCATGCGCTGGTGCTGATGCTGCGCGAGATCTTCGGCGAGGAAAACGAGCTCGGCGTGGCCGTGTGGGACAAGCGCAACCCGAAGGGCGACGCGCGCGGCGTCGCGTACCAGCACGAATCGCTGGTGCTGTTCGCGCGCAACGCCGAGACGCTGCTCGAACGGGCGCCGCTCAAGCGCCCGAAGCGCAACGCGCAGCGCATGCTCGACGCCGCGCACGACGCGGTGTACCGAAGCGGCAACCCGAAGGACGCGCAGAAGGCGTACCGCGCGTGGCTGAAGGCGCAGACCAACCTGTCCGGCGGCGAAGTGATGTACGACCGGCTGTCGGCGGAAGGCCGCGTGTACCGCCTCGTGTCGATGGCGTGGCCGAACAAGAAGAAGGCGCCGGACGAATATTTCACGCCGCTGATCCACCCGGTCACCGGCAAGCCGTGCGCGATGCCGGCGCGCGGCTGGCGCAACCCGCCCGCGACGATGCAGGCGCTGCTCGAGCGCGGCCAGATCGAATTCGGCCCGGATGAAACCACGCAGCCGCAGCGGATCTACTACCTCGACGAGAACATGTACGAGAACGTGCCGTCGGTGCTGCCGTTCGCCGGCTCCGACGACGCGCTGTTGAAGACGCTCGGCATTCCGTTCGACCTGCCGAAGCCGGTCGACTTCGCGGCGGCCGTGATCGGATGGTGCACGCGCGGCGACGACATCGTGCTCGACTGTTTCGCCGGCTCCGGCTCGACCGGCCACGCGGTGATGCAGGTGAATGCGACCGACGGCGGCGCGCGCCGCTACATCCTCGTGCAGTTGCCCGAGGCGCTCGACCGCCGCGACAAGACGCAAGCCGCGGCCGCCGATTTCTGCGCGAAGCTGAAGAAGCCGCTCACGCTCGCGGAAATCACGAAGGAACGCCTGCGCCGCGCCGCGCAGCAGGTCGCGCGCGACTATCCGGAAAGCTATGGCGACCTCGGCTTTCGCGTGTACCGGCTCGACACGACCAACGTGATCGAGTGGGACCCGCGCCGCGACGACTTCGACCATGCGCTGTTCGCGTCCGTCGAACACGTGAAGACCGGCCGCACCGAGGACGATCTGCTCGCCGAACTGACGCTGAAGCTCGGCCTCGACCTGTGCACGCCGGTCGAGCATCACCAGGTGGCCGGCAAGACCGTGCACCTGATCGGCCGTGCGATCGTCGCGTGCTTCGATGCGCGGCTGTCGCGCGACGACGCGGGGCCGCTGGCCGACGGCATCGTCGACCTGCTCGATGCGACCGGCGCGTCGCGCGACGTCACGTGCCTGTTCCGCGACAGCGGCTTCGTCGACGACGTCGCGAAGCTCAATCTCGCCGCGCTGCTCGAACAGCACGGCGTGAAGCGCGTGCGGAGCCTGTGATGCGGCTGCATTTCGAAGCGGATCTCGACTACCAGCGCGAGGCGATCGACGCCGTCTGCGACCTGTTTCGCGGGCAGGAGTCGTATCGCGGCGACTTCAGCGTGCTCGCGAACGCCGCGCCCGGCACGACGGCCGCCGCGCAAGGCTCGCTCGGCTTCGCGGTATCGGAGCAAGGCGTCGGCAACCGGCTGTCGCTGACCGACGATGCGCTCGCGCGCAATCTCGCCGACGTGCAGTTGCGCGGCGGGCTGCCGCCGTCCGGCCTGCCCGGCTCGCGCGACTTCACCGTCGAGATGGAGACGGGTACCGGCAAGACCTACGTGTACCTGCGCACGATCTTCGAGCTGAACCGCCGCTACGGCTTCACGAAATTCGTGATCGTCGTGCCGTCGATCGCGATCAAGGAAGGCGTGCACAAGACGCTCGCGATCACCGAGGATCACTTCCGCGCGCTGTACGCGGGCGTGCCGTACGACTACTTCCTGTACGACTCCGCGAAGCTCGGCCAGGTGCGCCACTTCGCGGCGAGCGCGGCGATCCAGATCATGGTGATGACGGTCGCCGCGATCAACAAGAAAGAGATCAACAATCTCTACAAGGACAGCGAGAAGACCGGCGGCGAGAAACCGATCGACCTGATCCGCGCGACGCGGCCGATCGTGATCGTCGACGAGCCGCAAAGCGTCGACGGCGGCCTCGAGGGGCGCGGCCGCGAAGCGCTCGCCGCGATGAATCCGCTGTGCACGCTGCGCTATTCGGCCACGCACGTCGACCGCCACCACATGGTGTACCGGCTCGACGCGGTCGACGCGTACGAGCGCAAGCTCGTCAAGCAGATCGAAATCGCGTCGGCGATCGTCGAGGATGCGCACAACAAGCCGTACGTGCGGCTCGTCGGCGTGTCGAACCGGCGCGGCGCGATCAGCGCGCGCATCGAGCTCGACGTCGCGACGGCCGCGGGCGTGAAACGCCAGATCGTGTCGGCCACCGACGGCGACGATCTCGAGCGCCTGACCAGGCGCGCGCTGTACGCGGGGCTGCGGATCGGCGAAGTGCATGCGGTCAAGGGCGCCGAGTACGTCGAACTGCGCCATCCGGAAGGCGAGGCGTTCCTGTCGCTCGGCGAGGCGTTCGGCGACATCGACACGCTCGCCGTGCAGCGCGAGATGATCCGCCGCACGATCCGCGAGCATCTCGACAAGGAGCTGCGTCTCGCCGAGCGCGGCGTGAAGGTGCTGTCGCTGTTCTTCGTCGATTCGGTCGAGCGCTATCGCCGCTACGACGAGAACGGGATGCCCGTGAAGGGCGACTACGCGCTGATCTTCGAAGAGGAATATGCGCGCGCGGCGCGCGTGCCGGCCTACCGTGCGCTGTTCGACGGCGTCGACGTGGCCGTCGAAGTCGAGCGTGCGCACAACGGCTACTTCTCGATCGACCGCAAGGGCGGCTGGACCGACACGAGCGAGAGCAGCGCGGCGGCCCGCGAGAACGCGGAGCGTGCGTACGGCCTGATCATGCGCGAGAAGGAAGCGCTGCTGTCGTTCGACACGCCGCTGAAGTTCATCTTCTCGCACTCGGCGCTGAAGGAAGGCTGGGACAACCCGAACGTGTTCCAGATCTGCACGCTGCGCGACATCCAGACCGAGCGCGAGCGCCGCCAGACGCTCGGCCGCGGGCTGCGCCTCGCCGTCGACCAGGACGGCGAACGCGTGCGCGACCCGGGCGTGAACACGCTCACCGTGATCGCGACCGAGCGCTACGAGTCGTTCGCGGAGAACCTGCAAAAGGAAATCGAGGCCGATACCGGCATTCGTTTCGGGATCGTCGAGGAACACCAGTTCGCGGCGCTGCCGGTGCAGGAAGACGGCGGCCCCGCGCACGCGCTCGGCGTCGAGCTGTCGCGCGTGCTGTGGAACCATCTGCACGAACAGGGCTACGTCGATGCGCAGGGCAAGGTGCTCGACCGGCTGAAGGATGCGCTGCGCCAGAGCGCGCTCGTGCTGCCGGACGCGTTCGAGCGGCTGCGTGCGCCGATCGTCGCGACGCTGCGCAAGCTGTCGGGCCGCTTCGCGGTGCGCAACGCCGACGAGCGCCGCGCGATCGCGTTGCGGCGCGATGCGTCGGGCAAGGCCGTCGTGTTCGGCGAGGATTTCCGTGCGCTGTGGGATCGCATCCGTCATCGCACCGTGTACCGCGTCGAGTTCGACAACGCGAAGCTGGTGCGCGACTGCACGGCCGCGTTGCGCGCCGCGCCGGACATCGCGCGGGCGCGGCTGCAGTGGCGCAAGGCCGAGATCGACATCGGCAAGGCCGGCGTCGAGGCGATCGAGGTGGCCGGCGCCGGCACGGTGCTGCTCGACGAAGGCGAGTTGCCGCTGCCCGACCTGCTCACCGAGTTGCAGGACCGGACGCAGCTCACGCGCCGTTCGCTCGCGACGATCCTTGCGGACAGCGGCCGGCTCGACGATTTCCGCGTGAATCCGCAGCAGTTCATTGCGGTGGCGGCCGACGCGATCAACCGCTGCAAGCGGCTCGCGCTCGTCGCGGGCATCGCGTACCGCAAGCTCGGCGAGCGCCACGTGCATGCGCTCGAATCGTTCGAGAGCGAAGCACTGACCGGCTACCTGCGCAATCTGCGGCTGGACGCGCGCAAGTCGATCCACGAGGCGGTCGTGTGCGAGACGGATGCCGAGCGCGCATTCGCCGATGCGCTCGAAGCGCACGACGGCGTGAAGCTGTACGCGAAGCTGCCGGCGTGGTTCCGCGTGCAGACGCCGCTCGGCAGCTACCATCCGGACTGGGCCGTGCTCGCGGAACAGCACGGCGGCGAGCGGCTGTACTTCGTCGTCGATACGCCGAATGCCGACGGCCACGTGCCGAGCGAGCACGAGCGCGCGAAGCTCGCGTGCGGTGAAGCGCATTTCCGCGCGCTGACCGATGGCGACGGCGCGGCGCGCTTCGTGCGCGTCGGGCAGGCGGATGCGTTGTTCGAATCCGCGGCGGCGCCGGCGGGCGCGGTGCGGTGACACGCAGGGCGGCGACGAGCCGCCCTTTTTATCGGCGTGGCCCGGCCGTCGTCGATCGCGCCGGCTAGCCGCGCATCGCCCGCTGCGTCATCCGCATGAAAGCAATCCGCATTGCTCGCGTGCGGGCGACGCCGTTACGGCTGGTTGCAAATCGGGTCGGCGCGATGTTTTCGCTCGCCCGACACGTTGCGTTTCCGCCATGAAAAAGGGCGCCGCAGCGCCCTTCCCGTGCATTCGCAGGCTGCGCTTACAGCGTGCGGCCGAATGCGTTGCGATGCGAATGATGCGTGGACGTCGACGCATGCGCGGTATGGCCATGCGCGTGCGAGTGACCGCGGCCCGGCTGCGCGCCGGCGCGATCGGCGATCGTGTCGGAACGGTCGGCCGCGCGCGACAGGCCCTTGTCGCGGTCGCCGGCGTGCATGCCGTTCGAGTTGCTCAGCGCCTGGCCGCTCATGTGGCCGCCCGACATGCCGCCTGCGTTGCCGCCCGAGCCGCCTGCGCCATGACCGCCGCCGTTGCCCCCGCCATTGCCGCCGGCCGCCGCATGGGCAGACACCGAGCCGAGCGCAAGCAGCGCGGCCGCCAGGACGGACAGATATCGTTGCTGTTTCATTTTGTGCTCCCTTGAGCGCGTTTGCGTGACTGCATTTTATGAACGCGCAGAATTCGCGCAGCACGACGTTGTAAATGATCGTAACGACGCGTGCGGCACGCATTCGTCGGATCAATTGAGGGCATGCATGAACGCGGGGGCGACGCACCGGGGCGATGCCGCGGTGACGATGCGCCTACTGCGCCGGCTGCATGCCCTGCGCGGCGGCCTTGTGCTGCGCGGCCTGCTCTTGCGCGTGCTGCTTCGCCATGTGATGGCCGACGATACAGCCGCCCACGGCGCCGACCACGGCGTGGTGCCCTGCATAGTGGCCGGCCACACCGCCGACCACCGCACCCTTCATGCAGCCCGCCGCGTGCGCGCTGCCGATCGTTGCGAGCGCAACGACAGCGGCGGCGGCACGCAGTCCGATGTATCGAACGGGCATCATGTTTTCACTCTCCTCTCGAATGATCGATCGGGCCGCTTAGTCCCAGCGGCCGCCACGCCAGCCGCCGCGCTCGCGCCACTCGTGCTCGCGCCATTCGTGGCGGCGCCACTCGTGTTCGCGCCATTCGCGCTGACGCCAACCGTCGTCGCGATAGCCGACCGGCGCGTACATCACCGGCGGAGGCGGCGCCACGTAGACGGGCGCCGGCGCCGCATAGACGCCCGGCACGCCGATGCCGACCGACAGGTCGACGTGGGCCGATGCGACGCCCGAGGCTGCCAGCGCCGCTACACCGAGAACTGCACCGAGAATAAGTTTCTTGCTCATTTCGCGACTCCCTGCACGTGTCGTGCGTCGTGTGACTACGGTTCGGAGTCTAGGCACCGGACGCCGACACAGGTGAAACGGGTATGCGAGACAGGTAACGGACGTTTACAGGTGTCCGCAAAGCCTGATGGAGCACGGGAGAGGCGGCATGCCGGACACCGTTGCGGCGATGCATCGGGTCGGTAAAAAAGGGGTTTTTCGGCACGAAACCGGCGATCGGATCGAACCCGCCGGTGCACGGGGAGCGAACCGCTCTCATCCTGCGGCGCGAGCGGTTCGCGGCGGCGCGCGTTACGCGCGGATATCGTCGACGCTGCGCAACCAGTGCACGCTGAACAGGTTGTCCGCGTCGGTCCACACGGTATCGGGTTCGAACCCGGCACGGCGCGCGATCGCATGGAAGCCGTCGATCGTGAACTTGTGCGAGTTCTCCGTGTGGATGCGCTCGCCGGCTTCGAAGCTGAACGCGTGGCCGCGCACGTGTACGGTCTGCGCGACGTCGCTGACGAGATGCATCTCGATGCGCTGCCGCTCGCGGTCGTAGAACGCGCAGTGCGAGAACGCATCGACGTCGAAATCCGCGCCGAGTTCGGCGTTCGCGCGCACCAGCAGGTTCAGGTTGAACTGCGCGGTCACGCCCTGCGCGTCGTTGTACGCGTCGTGCAGCGTGCGCTCGTCCTTCACGAGATCCGCGCCGACCAGCAGGCCGCCGCCGCGCAGCAGCCGCGCCGCGTCGCGCAGGAACGTGTCGGCCTCTTCCGGCGAGAAGTTGCCGATCGTCGACCCGGGAAAGAAGCCGATGCGCCGCCGCGGCGTTTCGGTCAGCTCGGCCAGTTGCTCGGCCTTCGTGTAGTCGGCCGCGAGCGGCGCGACGTCGAGCCACGGATACGCGGCGCGCAGGCGGGTGGCCGCGCCGTGCAGATGGTCGGCCGAGATGTCGATCGGCACGTAGCGCGCCGGCGCGTTCGCGTAGTTGTTCGCGAACGCGTCGAGCAGGATGCGGATCTTCTCGAGCGAGCCCGCGCCGAATTCGACGATGTCCGCATGCGGGCCGACACGCTGCGCGATCTCGGCCGCGCGCTCGCGCAGGATGCCGAGCTCGGTGCGCGTCGGGTAATACTCCGGCAGTTCGCAGATGCGGTCGAACAGCACGGAACCGGCCGCATCGTAGAAGTATTTCGGCGAAATGCTGCGCGGCGTGCGCGACAGTCCGTCGATCAGGTCGCGCTCGAACGCGCTCGGCCGCGCATCGCGGGCGGGTTGCAGGCCACCGCTCGTGGCCGTCAGGTCAGACGTCTCGCGCAAGTCGCACTCCCGTGAATTGCCAGCGTGCCGCCGGCGGAAAGAAATTGCGGTACGTCGGCCGTTCGTGCCCGGGCGGCGTCGCGATGCTGCTGCCGCGCAGAACCTGCTGGCCGACCATGAACTTCCCGTTGTATTCGGCCGCCACACCCGCGAGCGGCCGAAAGCCCGGATACGGCTCGTAGGACGAACGCGTCCACTGCCACACCTGCCCGAGCATCTGCCGGATGCCGTCGGCCGCGAACGCGGTTTCCCATTCGAATTCGGTCGGCAGCCGCGCGCCGGCCCATTCCGCATACGCAGCCGCCTCGTAGAAGCTCACGTGACACACCGGCGCGTCGGGCGCGAGCGGCTCGACGCCGTGCAGGCCGAAGGTGCGCCGCACGCGCGTGGCGGCCGCGTCGTCGTCGTCCGGCATCCAGTACGCGGGCCCTTGCCACCCTTCCCGCTGCACCGTGGCCCAGCCGTCGGACAGCCAGAATTCGGGGCGCGTATAGCCGCCGTCCGCAACGAACGCCGCGAATTCCGCGTTCGTCACGAGGCGATTCGCGATCTCGTACGGCCGCACGAGCGCCGTATGACGCGGCCGTTCGTTGTCGAACGAGAACGCATCGCCGTCGTGGCCGATCTCGACGAGCCCGCCCGGCTGACGCAGCCAGCGCAACGGGCCGGCGTCGCCCGCGGCGAGCGCGCCTGGCGCATCGGCGCCGGTGCGTGGCCGGAACGCCGGCCGCAACGGGTTGCACGAGAACGCATGCAGCATGTCGGTGACGATCAGTTCCTGATGCTGCTGCTCGTGATGCAGGCCGAGCACCAGCTCGGGCGCGATCGCGTCGAGCCGCGCCGGGTCTGCGTCGGCCAGCGCGTGCAGCATCGCGTCGTCGACGTATTGCCGGTACGCATGCACGTCGTCCAGCGACGGACGCGTGAGCAGTCCGCGCTGCGGTCGCGGATGGCGCGGGCCGAGCGCTTCGTAATAGGAATTGAAGAGAAACTGGAATGCGTCGTCGAACGGCGCGTAGCCGGGCACGCGGCGCATCAGCACGACGGTTTCGAAGAACCACGTCGTATGCGCGAGGTGCCATTTCGTCGGGCTCGCGTCGGGCATCGACTGCACGGCCTGGTCTTCGGCGGACAGCGTCGCGGTCAACGCGACGCTATGGGCGCGCACGTCCTGGTAACGGCGCTGAAGCTGTGATGCAAGGAGGCTCATCGGTTTACCGTCCACGTCGCGATTCGCTGCGTTGCGTTGCCGGAAAAGGGAAAGCCTTGCGCTGGGGTGCGCGCGGCTGACGTGCAACCTGCTGCTGCGTCGTCGGGCAGCCGGCGCGCGCGCCGGGCCGCGGATGCGGCGTCACTTCGTCTGCCCGTGCAGAACAGTATGGGCCAGAAATGTGAACGTCGCGAATCGGATTTCCGATGAAACGAAGGCGAAAGAAAAATGAAAGCATTCTCGGTGGGGGCGTCGCACGCGTCACGGACCGTCGGCGGCCGTCGCGGCCGGGTTCGGCCGAGGGAGGCAATACACGTGCCCGCGACTGCACACTGCTGACGTCCGGTGACAACCGCACGGCGTGCATGAAAGGTCGATGGCGCGCATTCGTCGGCGCAACGGCGCGATGTGTCCCATTCGTCCGTCGATATCGCGTCCTGCGGCGCCCTGCTCGACGGCTCCGCCCTTCGCTTGCCGCCGCCCGCCTCGACGAGTTCGAAATTTTTTTTACGTCGATGTCACACCCGCGGGGGGCTCGCTCGTCATATCAGCGGAACCCACACGAAAGGAGAAGCCACCATGACTGCGAAACTCAATCCGTTTGCCGCCGCCCCCGCGCTGATGAAGCACTGGATGACCGTATCGGTCGCCGCCGCCGGCAGCCTCGAGCCGACGCTGATCGAGCTGGTCAAGATCCGCGCGTCGCAGATCAACGCGTGCGCGAACTGCATTAACATGCACACCGCCGAGGCGCGCGAGCAAGGCGAGAGCGAGCAGCGCATCTACCTGCTGTCCGCGTGGCGCGAAGCGCCCTGCTACACCGACCGCGAGCGCGCGGCGCTCGGCTGGACCGAGGCGCTCACGCGGCTGTCGGAGGGGCATGCTGCGCACGAAGCGGCCTATGCGGCGCTGAACGACCATTTCAGCGAGGAGGAACAGGTGAAACTCACGGTGATGATCAACGTGATCAACGGCTGGAACCGGCTCGCCGTCGGCTTCGGGCTGTGGGTCGACCCGGCCGACGCGAAGGCCGCCGCCGCGAAGATGGTGGCCTGATGTCGAACCTCGACCCGGCCAACGTCGGCGCCGACGAACGGGCCGACGCGGCGGCGAGCTTCGATCCGCTGCGCCGCACGCTGCTGCGCGTCGCGTACCGGATGCTCGGTTCCGTCGCGGATGCCGAGGACATGGTGCAGGACGCGTTCATCCGCTGGATGGACGTCGACCGCACCGACGTGCGCGTGCCCGAGGCGTTCCTGCGCCGCATGGTGATGCGCATGTGCCTCGACCAGTTGAAGTCCGCGCGACACCAGCGCGAGACCTATATCGGCCCGTGGCTGCCCGAGCCGGTCGTCGAGGAAGATCAACAGGACGACGTCACGCTGCCGCTGCTGCTCGCGCTCGAACGGCTCTCGCCGCTCGAACGCGCGGCGTTCCTGCTGCATGACGTGTTCGGCCTCGAATTCGACGAAGTCGCCGCGACGATCCAGCGCGAGCCGGCCGCGTGCCGGCAACTCGCCGCGCGGGCACGCACGCACGTGCGCGACGCACGGCCGCGTTTTCATGTCGAGAAGCAGCGCGGGATCGAGCTGGCCGAAGCGTTCTTCGCGGCGTCACGCAGCGGTGACATGCGCGCACTCGGCGCGATGCTCGCCGAGGACGTGAGCCTGCATTCGGACGGCGGCGGCAAGCGCACCGCGGCCGGCAAGCCGGTGTTCGGTTTTGAACCCGTGATGCGGGTGCACGCGTACCTCGCCGAGCTGTTCACGACGCATGCGTCGAAGCTCGTGCGGGCCGGGTTCATCAACGGGTTGCCGGGTTTCGTCACGCTGGAAGCCGACGGCGAGCTGCAGACGACTGCGCTCGAGATCGACGACGGGAAGATCGTCGCGATCTATGTCGTGCGCAATCCTGACAAATTGAAGCATCTGCATTGAGGGTGGCGCGAGCATGCGTCGCGTGCCATGTGGATGCATGGCGACGGCGACGGCGCCGCCTCCCCTCTTCTGTTCACCCCGCGTTGCCGGTTGCCCGCGACCGCGATCAGAACGTCATGCCGCCGGCGTTGCCGATCGTGTACAGCAGTACGCCGAGCAGCGGCGTCGCGACGGCGAAACCGGCCGCCGCCAGCCAGTTCGTGCCGCCTTGCGCGTCGAGCAGCGCGAGAAACGATTCGCGGGACGTCGCGTTCGGGCGCAGCTTTTCGATCCTCCGTTCGACGTACCGCTTGTAGACGCCGTTCCCGTACCAGCCGAGCGACACCGCGATCGCGATCGTGGCCGGGTCGAGCGTGCTCGATTCGAAGTATCCCGGGAAGTACAGCAACTCGATCAGCGTGATGCCCAGCGTGACGGCGAGCACGGCGGCCGCCTGCCAGTACATGCATCGATACGCCATCCAGACCGGGCCGAGGAAGCACGCGGCCCAGTTCCACGACTGCCGGCTCTTGCGCGATTCGGCGATCGCCCACTTTCGTTCGTACCAGTCGGCCTTCTTGCCGACGTAAGCGGCGATTTCGTCGTGGCTTGCGCGCGATGCGGCGGTCGTGACCTCGGACATGTCGTGTGCTCTCAGCCGCGCGAAGCGCGCGTCGTTGTTTTGATGCGGTGGAAATCGGGCGACGGGCGAAGCCGCCACGTCGATGCGCACACGATTCTACGCGCCGTGCATCGGCCATTGTGTGGCAAGTCGGGATGTCGAACGGAGGATGCGATGCCGCGGTTCGCACGAAACGACGCGTCGAGGCTTCACGCGTCGTTTCGGACCGGAAAAGAAAAACGCCACGCGATGTTGCCGCGTGGCGTTCGTATGTTTGGCGAGCCGCGTTGCCTGTAGGCAAGTCGTGCTGCCGGACCCCTTCATTTTGTTCGTTGGTAGGCTCGATTGGATTCGAACCAACGACCCCCACCATGTCAAGGTGGTGCTCTAACCAACTGAGCTACGAGCCTAAGAAGCCGCGAATTATAGAGAGGGTTTCCGGGGAGCACAAGCCCCTTCGTGAAAATTTCTTGAAATGGGGCGTGCGCGGGCTGACGTCGATGTTGCCTGGCGATGCCGGCGGCGTCGGCCTCATCCGTTCGCGTCACAGCAAAACGCGTCGATGCGCTGCGGTGTTATCCACATTCCCCTCTGGATAACCATCCGGCAAGCCTCTGGATTCACAGTGGAACGATTGAGGATAGGTCGGCGCGGCTGTGAATCGACGAAAAGTTGTTCTGTGCTGCCGGGCGCTGTTCACGTCGCGCACCCAGGGTTATGCATTTCGCTTCCTGCTGATGATTCAGTGCGTTACGGAGGTTATCCACTGTGAGGCGGGTCGCTTGTTAACTATCACTACGTATGTATACCAACTCTGTTAACACCTTTGGATAAGCACAGTCCGGCGACTGTGCTTCGAGCGGGATGTCCACTGCGGGGCTAGGAGATGAAGAAGCGGGACGGTTTTGCCGTCTGCCTGCGAAGTGCAGACGGGTGTGTCCACAGTCCGGCTCAATATTGAGACGCGACCTGGAGAATCACCATGAAGACTTTCCGCGACTGGACGAATCTGGCGCAATTTCGACATGCATCACGGACGAAAAGGCCGGGCAGGTTCAAGTCCGAAGGACGCCGTCATCGGCGTAACGTTCCTGACAAAGCTTCTGACTCGCCGTCGGCCGCGTTGCGAATGCGAGTTCCCTCGGGATGCCGAGCGAGTGCGTCATCTTCCCGGAAACCGGTGACATTCCATGAGTTCACGGGATTCAAGCGACTGCAGGTACCGAATTCCCGAGACGGGAGATTGGGTCACATCGCATGCCGGAACCGATCAAAGAGAAAGTTCGGCATTCGGTTGTGGACAATGGGCCTCGAAACAGTTCGAAACACTGTGCACCCAGCCATGAGCACGGCAACGAGGCGTTACGCAGAACCCGGATCGTGGTGCTCCGAGCAGTTCGAATCTGGAGAGGCACGCGTTGTCCACTGATGCTTCAGCCGCGCCACGGCACATATTTCCGAGAGGCTGGCAGTAGAAGACCGGTGAGATATCCGACCGATTTGGATATGGTGAATGGCGCGTTACCCAAAAACCAAGAGGAACCAATCCGATGAAAGAACTCAGTATTACTGAATTGGAGATTGTGGCCGGGGCCACGGTATCCGGCGATATCGCCATGACCTTGGGTGGTGGCAGCGGCGGGCGCAATTGCTGGCGCTGCCTTTGGTGGGCCGGCTGGGGGAGCGGTAGGAGGTATCGTCGGAGCCGGGGCTGGCATTGGTTTCGTCCTGAGCGGCGGCTCGTTTGGGCGAGATGACCAGGCCGGCACCGACTATTCGGGGTGCGACTACCACTAATCTCTTACCTTCACCGGAAAGGAGCTTGGGCTGCCACTTGCGGCGCCAAGCTCTGCCGCCAATCCCATGAGTATTCGATTCAGTGTTTCGTCCGCTGACTTCATCGATCATTTTCAGGAGCAGAAGCCACTCCTGATGAAAGCGGTGGCCTCGACGACAGTTTTTTCCTGGCGCGACGTCAATGAAATCTTCGAGAGAAGTGACATTGCCTCCAAGGACTTCAAACTGTCCTACGACGGCATCCGGCCCAAGGAAGAGTACGTCGAGAGTTATCTGGACGTGGGCACTTTGCGGTACCGTCTGATCAAGTCGGCCGTGTACGATTACCTGCGCAGAGGTGCGACGCTGATCGCAAACAAAATCAGCAACGAACCCAAGGTCCACCTGTTCTCCAAACGCATCGCGGATTACACCGGCAGGCGGGTGGTCAGCAGCGCATATGCCGCGTTCGGCACCAAGGACTCGTTCCGCTGCCACTGGGATACCCGCGATGTCTTCGCAATTCAATTGATCGGCCGCAAGCGATGGATCGTGTATGAGCCGACGTTCAAGCTACCGCTGTATTCGCAGCAGAGTCGCGACTACGAGCACCTTTACCCGTGTCCGACCGACGCGTATCTAGACGTCGTTATGGAGGCAGGCGACGTTCTCTATGTCCCTCGCGGCTGGTGGCACAATCCTCTGCCGCTTGGCGAAGGCAGCTTTCACTTGGCGATAGGCACCTTTCCCGCTTATGCCGTGGACTACGTGAGTTGGGCGCTGAACCAAATGCCCGAGTTTCTACCCGCGAGAATGTCGCTGCGTGACTGGGAGCACGATGAGAGCATCATGGCCGACATCGCCCGGCATGTCAGTGCCTTTCTGAGCGACCGGGAAAACTACAGTCGCTTCATGGATGCATTCGTTGGCGCAACGCGTGTCGAATCGCCATTGGCCATCGAGATGTTCGGAGATTCGGCAGCGGGCTGTATCGACGAGAATATCGGCCTGAGGTTGGCGACGGACTTATCTCATGATGGGCCAACGCGCGATTACGTTCTGGCCAACGGCATAAAGCTGAATCTTTGTGAGCAAAGCCAACGGCTCATTCACTGCATCGCGACGACCCCGGGTATTACGCTCGCAGGCTTGGAGGTTCGGCTTTTTGATCTGGACGCGCGCAAGTTGTGCCGGCTCGTCACGGAGCTTTGCCGGCAGGACGTCCTGGAACTGATCCGTCCGTGACGGTGGCGAGCGGAATCTGAATCTGCATTTTTATGCCATGAAAATTCACAGCTTATTTGTGCTCAAGCGGCTCATACCGGAAGTCAGAGGTTTGTCGAAGAGCGAAATCGCGGCCCTGGTGGAATCCGCGAGGCAATCGTCCATTCCTCGAATCAGAAAATACTCCGGGTACTGCTTTGTGGTGTCGTTTTTTGTTCCCCCGGTTGCACTCTCCATCGTATCCATCAAGTTGGGTCTCATCCCGGGTGAAATGTCGTTTGTCTTTGTCGCAGCAATAGGCGTTTTATCGGTATTTTCAAATTATCTTTTGACATCGGTATTCAATACGCTTATTTTGAGGCCGGCCATTTACGATCAATTGAACAAAAAATCGCGACCCTCACAGCTGTCCGTGTGACAATCCGCGCGACGATCTGGGTCGCTGGTGTAGCACCTGTTTGCGGCGCTTATCGTTAGCCAGATGATCGTAAGCGAGCGATGTTCAGAATTCTCTCGAGCCAACAGCCGAAGTCCTGCAATGCGCGAGCAGAAGAATTTCGACAACTCAAGTGATGAGGGAATGTGGACAAACCGGCATCGCCAGAGTCAAAACCCTGTGCGATGGACGGGTGAGACCCTCGCGTCTGACTGGGTCGACTACCGGTGCAGCCATGCCTGGCTTGGTGCTGTTCGAATTGATCGACGGAGTTGCATATTTCGCGCACGCCGCGCGGAAGGCGAATCTCCCATGGACATCATCACGTCCAGAAACCACTCGAGACTCGATGGATCCGACTGACGAGCGCGTTCGAACTCGACATTCACGTTCGTTGATCACTGGGGTTGTGGATATCGAAATCTCGGACCACCCGAAACGCTGTGCCGATCGACGACGAAGAATTCACCCGATCCCTGCACGCGGATCATCATGACCGATGTGGATATCCCGCTCCACGACGACTCGAAACCCTGTGATTCCAAAGGTGAGGGCGCCGGCGCGATCTCGATGTGAATAACAGCCGGCGAAAGCCAGTCGAAACGCTGTGCATTCGAGCGGTGAGCGTGCGCCCGTTCAAGCGGGCCGAGCCGCGCCGGAAAAGGCGCGGGCGGCCACTACCGACCGCCGTCCGGGCGCGCATCGTATCACTTCAAGTCTGCTGATCGAGCGCCTGCAGGACCGCTTTCTCCCCGACGCTCCCGGCCGGCCCGACCACCGCATAGTTGAGGCCGTTCACCGATCCATACCGCGCCAGCAGCGCGCCATCCACGCGTTGCCCGGCCGGCAGCAGCCGATGTTCCGATTCCGCCGGCCGGAGATAGAAGCTCAGCGTTTGCCCCGCATCGTCCTGATAAAGCACCATCGCGGCCGTGGCCCCGCTGTCCGTCGTGAACAACCGTCCGCCGACCGGCGTGAACCCCGCCGCGCTCAAATCCGGCAGCTTCGCCGACGCACCGACGCGCCTGGTGAGCCACCCCTGCAAATCGCCCGCACCGGTCGGCCGGTAATCGACCTTCGCCGTCTGATCGACCACCATCATCCGGTAAGCCTTGACCGCATCGCTCATCGGCGCGATGGGCGGCGGCGCGTTCCAGCCGCGCGCCTGCCATCCGCCGAACGTCCCGAGCCCGACACAGAACACGAACGAAGCCGCCATCGCGAACCGCATCCGCGTGCGCTCCGCCCGCCGGCCGCGAATCGCTGCCGGATCGAGCGCGGGATTGTCCGCCGGCATCCGCACGCTCTCCAGCGCGGCCCGCAGCCGCTGTGCGTCCTGCTGCCATTGCTTCACCTGTTCCGCGCGCTCCGGATGCAGCGCGAGATAGCGTTCGACCGCGGCGCGCGCATCGTCGTCGAGCTGGCCGTCGACATAGGCCTGAAGGTCATGTTCGTTCGGAGGCGTGTTCATTTCTTCATCAACCGCAAGGAAGGAGCAGGCAGTTCGCCGTCGCTGAGCTGGCGCAACGCCTGGCGCGCGCGAGAGAGCCGCGACATCACGGTGCCGATCGGCACGTCGAGCAGGTCGGCGACTTCCTGATAGGTGAAGCCTTCGACCGCGACGAGCAGCAGCAGGCTGCGCTGTTCGTCGGAGAGCCGGCCGAACGCCTCGAGCGTCGCGCGCGCCGCGAATTCGCGTTCGGCGGACGGCCAGTGCGCTTCGTCGTCGTCGCGGATGCGGCCGAGCAGCCACGCGTAGCGCTTCGCGTTGCGTTTCCCGTCGAGAAACTGCCGGTACAGGATCGTGAAGAGCCAGCTGCGCAGCGACGCGTCGTCGCGACGGCTCGTCCAGCGCGACAGCGCGCGCTCGAGCGTCGACTGGACGAGATCGTCGGCCGCATGGACGTCGCGCGCCAGCCACAACGCGAAGCGTCGCAGCCGGGGGATGAGTTCGCGCAACGCGTCGTCGTCGAGGGCGGTGGAGGGCATGGCCGGGCCGGTTGCCGAAAGGGTCGTAGTGCCGCGTAGGACGCCGGTCGGCACCGATTATTCCCTCCAGCATACGAAAAAACTTTTCGTGGAATAAAGCGGCACGGGCGGCGTCCTACGCGCGTTCGACAATGATCTGACGATCGGGAGTGCATTCATGAAGCAATCTTCGTCTTCTTCGCCGCAGCGCGAGCCCGGGCGCGGGTGGTGGCGCTGGGCCGTGATCGGCGGCGCGGTGGCCGGCGTCGCCGCGGCGTTCGGGTATGCCGGCGGATGGCTCGCGCCCGCGCGCCTGACCCCGCACCGGCTCGTCGACGCACTGCAGACCAACAGCGGCGTCCACCCGGGCTTCCGGCGCAATCACGCGAAGGGCGTGTGCGTGACCGGCTACTTCGAAGGCAACGGCGCCGCGAGCGCGTATTCGGTCGCGCCGTTCTTCAGGGCGGTGCGCACGCCGGTGGTCGGGCGCTTCGCGTTGCCGGGCGGCAACCCGTACGCGCCCGACAGCAGCGTGCCGATCCGCAGCCTCGCGCTGAAGCTCACCGCGCCGGACGGCGAGCAATGGCGGACCGGGATGAATGCGATGCCGGTGTTTCCTGTGGCGACGCCGCAGGCGTTCTACGAGCAGACGCTTGCGACCCGGCCCGATCCGAAGACGGGCAAGCCCGATCCGGCGAAGGTGAAGGCGTTTTTCGGCGCGCATCCGGAGGCGGCCGCGTTCCTGCAGTGGGTGAAGGGTGCGAAGCCGAGCGCGAGTTACGTCACCGAAAGCTATTACGGGTTGAACGCGTTCTACTTCGTCGACGCGGCCGGCAAGCGCCAGGCGGTGCGGTGGCGCGTCGTGCCGGAGCAGACGGCCGGCGCCGGCGACGTCGCGACGGCCGCCGACGCGAACGTGCTGCAGCAGGACGTGACGCAGCGCATCGCGGCCGGTGCGCAGAAGTGGAAGCTGCTGGTCACGCTGGCCGAGCCCGGCGACCCGGTGGACGACGCGACGAAGATCTGGCCCGTGCAGCGCACGACGATCGACGCGGGCACGCTCGTGCTCGACCGCGTGGAGGCGCAGGACAGCGGCCCGTGCCGCGACGTGAATTACGACCCGACGGTGTTGCCGCAGGGGATCCAGGTGTCGGGCGATCCGTTGCTGGCGGCGCGCTCGGCCGCGTATGCGGATTCGTATCTGCGTCGCACGAGTGAAGAGGCCGGCGTGGCAGGCGTGGCGCGATTGAGTGGGGAGGGACGATGATGAAGGCTTCGACGACGTTTAGCTGGCCGGCGCGGGTGCTGCATTGGGTGATGGCGGCGATGATCCTCGCGATGCTGTTCATCGGGGTGGGGATGGTGGCGTCGGTTTCCGCGCGGCACGAGGTCCTGGTGGCGATTCACAAGCCGCTGGGTGTCGCGGTGCTGGTGTTGGTGTGCGTGCGGATCGTGGTGCGGATCGTGTCGAAGCCGCCGGCGTTGCCCGAGGATCTGCCGGGGTGGCAGAAGGTGGCCGCGCACGGGTCGCATCTCGTCCTGTATGCGCTGATGGTCGCGATGCCGCTGATCGGCTGGGCGATGCTGTCGGCCGGCGGATATCCGGTGACGCTGGGCGGCGGCGTGCAGTTGCCGGCGCTGGTATCCGCTGATCCGGTGACGTTCGCGTGGCTTCGGGTTGCGCATCGCGTGCTGGCCTATCTGTTCTTCCTGACGTTCCTCGCGCACTTCGCAGCTGCGCTGTATCACGGGTTGATCCGGCGGGATGGGGTGGTGAGGGCGATGGTGGGACGGTGAGCGACGCGGGTTGCGTTCGATGCGGCGGGGCGGTTCGCGGGCGAGCGCGGCTGCTGCTGCCGCGCTCGCTTATATATGACCAATCGGGAGGCTCGACGGCCGCAGGCACGGCATGTCAAAAATATTTCACGAAGGGGGTTGCGGAGACCGAGGCAGGTGCTTAGAATCTCGCCTCTTTCGCGCTAACGGAAACGCGGCGCGGGGGAAGAAGGGAAGCGGTGCTGTTGAAGTCGGTTCTAGCGACTCCAGTGCATACGAAATTAAACCGCAGTCGTCACAACGAAGTAGTTAAAAAAGTTGTTGACGAGTTTCAAAAAACGGTTAATAATCTCGCTTCTCTGCTGCTGAAAACGCAGCGCTGCCGGGAAACTTCAGGTTCCCTCGCAGATTGCTCTTTAAAAATTAACAGCCGATAAGTGTGGGCGCTTGATGGAAGCGAGCTGATCCTCGGATCAGATGGCAAAAGTATCAAGAGTCTCACACTAAAGTAAGTCAGGTTTATGAAGTGATTCATATTCCTGTCAGCTTTGAGTGAG